>DAHWQF010000346.1 GCA_027334785.1 Acidimicrobiaceae bacterium | reverse complement strand
CCGCGTATAGACCCGGATGGGCCTCTGAGGCCCGGGAAGGAGAGGCATATACAGCACATCGAGGACGACGAGGACGACGAAGAAGACAAAGAGGAGGGGGACGATGGTTACGACGACGCAGGGGACAGCCAGGTCGACGGTGCAGAAGACCCAACCTTTCGACGACGTCATCAACGACGATTACGAAGAGCCCTAACCTCGGTCTTTCTCGTCTACGGGGAATGGGCCCCTCGATGATCGTGACACCGTCGAGCGCGAGCTCGACCTCGGCGTCGTCGACACCCTTGTAGTTGCGCAACCGGGTCCGGTGCAACTTCATGAGCCACCGCCAGCGAGGCGAAAGAGCAGCGAGAGGGCATCCTGAGCCGTTGCCGCCTGCTCACCTTGCGTGGCTGCGAGATCCCGCCTTTGGGCATGCCTGGTCAGGTTCGAGGTCGACGGTAGTGGAGATGCGCCCCCTCCTCATGCCGTAAGTGAAAGCACCCACGATGGCAGAGCGTTCTCTGCCATCGTGGGCGGGAAGCGCGTCAGCTCTGGCGGACTTGGGTGACCACCCCCGTGGCCGCGTCGACGCCGACCTTGTACTTGGTGCTCGCGCTGCGGACGAAGACCCAGTACCAGCGCCACTTGCCCCCGTGGAGGCTCGTCTTGTAGACGCTGCCCCCGCCGGTGGCCGAGATCGCATCGGCCCGGGCGGTCGCAGGAGGCACGATGTTGGCGTCACGGTACTCGGTCCCGCCCCCAGACACGGCGGTCACGGTGCCAGGGGACGAGGTGGCATCGACCCACACGTTGGCCGTGCCGTGGTTATCGCCCTTCTGGCCGAGCTCAAGCTTGACTTGGTAGTAGTCCTTTTGGCCGCTCGACTTGAGCTGTTCGTGCTTCACCCCGAGGACCTCGTAGCCCATGCCCGTCACGAAGCTGGTGGCGTCGGCAGCGGCCTGGCCGGCACTGATCTTGGGGCCGTCGGGCGAGGGCCCCGCGGCGCCCTGCCCAGCCGGTTGGTCGGCGCCTGTGCCAGGAGCGCTCGTGCTGGTGCCGGGGGAGTTGTCGGAGCTGGGGCCGGGGTTCTGGTTCTCGGCCCGGCTCTGCCACCATACGGCATCGTTGTAGGGGGCGTTGTCGTTTCGGTAAACGTGGAGATTGTAAACGCCACTGTTGGCCTGCACCCGGATGTCGAACACACGATGGGCGACTGCGCCGCCGTGGGCCTCGGTGTCTGCTTCGACGGCGAGCACGCTGGCCCCGCCACCGTCGTTTGCGTTGGCGTAGTCGATGGCGTTGGTGCACTCGTCGCCGGCAATGGCGCAGGTGGTCCTGCCGTGCGTCGGGGCAGAGCTTGTGGCAAAGGCGCTCGGGGCAGCGCCAAGAAGGCCGGCCCCGGCGATGCTGAGAGCCCCGAGGCCTACCGCGGAGCGCCGGAGCACGCCATGGCCGTGGAGGCCAGGGGGTGCGGCGCTCTCGGCCGGCTGAGCGCAGGGCCTGTGCAGGCCCGGCAACGTCATCTTCGTCTTCTTCATAGGGTTCCTCTCCTTCTCACTTGTTGGTGCCAGGTATGTGCTCGAGAGCGGCCGTTCGCTGGTACGCCCACGCGCTTGTGGGATGCTCTCGGCCACAATGGCACTATGACCGCCGGGCCTTAATCCTCGATGCGCCTGGGATTAGACTTCTCTAACCTGGCCACCCGTCAGGATGAGGAGCGCAAACGGTAGCCCGCCCCACGGACGGTGCGGATGAGCGGCGGCAGCCCAGCGTGGTTGAGCTTGCGGCGCAGGTAGCTCACGTAGACGTCGACGACGTTGGTCCCCGGGTCGAAGTCGTAGTCCCAGACCCGCGCCAGGATCTGCGCCCGCGAGAGGACGTGGTCGGGGTGGCGCATGAACAGCTCGAGCAGGGCCCACTCCTTGGGGGCAAGCTCAATGCGACGGTCGGCTCGCCAGGCCACCTTGGTTAGCAGGTCGAGCCGCAGGTCCCCGACGGCCAGCTCGGTCGAGCTGCGCTGCTCGGCGCTGCGCAGTGCAGCACGCACCCGGGCGAGCAGCTCGTCGAAGGCGAAGGGCTTGGTCACATAGTCGTGAGCGCCTGCGTCGAGCCCGCGGACCTTGTCGGAGGTCTCGTCACGGGCCGTGAGCACGATCACGGGCACCCCGAGGCGCTGCGCACGCCAGGTCTTCAGCACCGACAGGCCGTCGGTACCCGGCAAGGCCAAGTCGAGCAGGACCAGGTCGAGGTCCTCACCGCTGGCCGCGGCGAGAGCAAGGGCCTCGTCGCCGTCTTTCGCCACGGCGGTGGCGTAGCCCTCGGCCTTGAGCCCCTTGGCGAGGAAAGACGCTATGCCCTGGTCGTCTTCCACGACCAGGATCACTTCTCGTCCTCCTGGCCGTCGCCGACACCGGGGCGCACACGACCAGCTGGGATCACCACGTCGACCGTCGTCCCCTCGCCTTCGGCGCTGTGGAGGCCTACGCGGCCGCCGTGGGCCTCGGCGACCGCCTTGACGATGGCGAGACCAAGCCCCGAGCCTCGCCGGCCCGCCGGCGCCGCTCGCCGGAAGCGCTCGAAGACCTGCTGCTGGGCCGCCGGGGCGATGCCAGCACCGGTGTCCGAGACGCTGATGACCACGCCCCGTGCCTCGTAGCTGGCCCGGAGCTCGATGGCATCGACGGCTCCGGTGGCCTTGACCGCGTTGTCGACAAGGGCGAGCAGCGCACCGCGCAGTTTGGCGCCGTCGACGAAGACCACCACGTCGGCCACCTCGCCAAGCGCCCAGCGCCGTTCGGCCAGCACGCGGGCGGCGGCGAACAGCTCGGCCATGAAAATGCGCAAGGCGACCGGTTCTGCCTCGATGAAGTCTGGGGCGAACGCCCGGCCGAGCAGCAGCAGCCGGTCGACCAGGGTAGCCATGCCGGCGAGCTCGCTGATCACCGTGGCCGTCGTCTCGGCCACCTCCGAGTGCTCTGGCGCCGGGTTGCGCCCCAGCACCTCAAGGTGACCGCGTGCCACCGTGAGGGGGGTCCGCAGCTGGTGGGAGATGTCGGCGAGCAGCTGGCGCTGTGCCTCGAGGCCGGTTGCGATACGTCCGAGCATCCCGTCGAACGCACTTGCGAGCCGGCCGACCTCGTCGTCGGTGCCCTCGGTGGCGAACCGGGTGCTGAGGTCCGCCACACTTGCTTCGACCGCTGCCTGGGTGACCGCTCCGACGGTCCGCAGCACCCGCCGGAGCACGAGGAACGAGCTGAGCAGTGCCACCGCCAGGGCGATCCCCGCTTCCACGCCCGCCAAGACGAGCACCTCATCTCGTTCGCCTTGCAGGTGCGCCAAGTCTGCGGCAGCCACCAGCACGCCCACCGTTGCACCGCTCGAGGTCCGGACCGGGCGCGCCAACGCCACGTAGGTGGCGTCACCGGCATGGACGCTGCGCAACTGCGAACGAGCCGGGGGCCGCGAAAGCCACCCTGCCACCGTCGGGCTCGACCCGAGCACCCTGCCACCGGGGCTGGCCAGGGCCGGCTGGCCGGCAAGGCCGATGACCACCAGACGGCCCCGAGACAGCACGTGGGCACGCAGGTAGGAGCGGGAGAACGCCTCCATCCCCTGGCCAGCGGGCCGTCGGGCCGCAGCGTGCGCGTACTCGGCACCCTCTTCGGAAAGGTCGGAGACGATGGTGTGGGTGTAGTGCACGCTGAAGTCGTGGACGACCTCGAAGGTCACCGCGCCGAGCACGAACGAGAGCGCCAAGCCGTGGACGACGAGCACCCGCGCGCCGCTCCCGATGCGCCAGCGACGCCGCCAGCGCACCCGCCTGGCTCCGCCAGGACCACGGCCACCACCCTCAGCTTCGGGGTCGCCCGCTACCAAAGTCCCTCCGTCCCCGTCACTTGTCACCGGGCCCCCGAGCACCGTGACTGTCGCCGGAGGTGCTTCTCACTAGCGACGCACCCCGTCCGCTGGGGGCGATGTCCGACCTTGAACGGGCCGCCGCAGTACCTACTAGGGGGGCGGATGTGGTGCGAGGTGCGGTTGGCGGAGCTCTTGGCGTCGGAGCCGAGCGCTGCTCGGCTCCCTTCGAGCCGCTGCCCGATGGGACGAAGCTCGAGACACTGCGCCTGGGGGTTACGATTTCGACCGGCTCCTGGCGCTCAGGTCTCTCGGCCCGCTGTCCCCGGAGGTGGTGCAAGACCGTGGCGCCTGGAGCCTGGTCCGCGGCTCGCGGGCGAAGGCCAGCCGAGCCCGCGTGTACGTTCACCGGCGGAGGGAGCCGCACCCGCGAGGGCGACAACGCGGTGCCGACGCCAAGCGCGGCCGTCCCACCGACGACAAGCACGACCAAGATGCTCCGACCCGCACGCACCATGGCCATTGTGGTCGGTTCGGGGCCGTCAATGAGCACGCAGCGTTGCCGTGAGCGGCCCCGGTTCTC
>DAHWQF010000345.1 GCA_027334785.1 Acidimicrobiaceae bacterium | reverse complement strand
GGTATCCGGGTACCTATGCGCCCCAAACGAAGGGACGCTGAGCGACCAAGGGTTCGAGAACGAGCTGAACGCCCAGATCACCGAGCCGGCAGCGACGGAATTGGAAGATGGCAGCGTGGCACTGAGCGGCTCTTTGACTGACGGCGGAGCAACCATTAGTAGTGCCCAATGTTCCTCGGCGTATATAGTGCAAGCGTCAACATCCGTGCTGACATCTCCGCCTGTTGTCGAAACCCCCCTGACTCTGAACGCGGATGGCACTCTTTCTGGGGGCGTAAGTCTGCCGAGATCCGATAAGAGTGGCATTTACGAGGCCGTAATACAGGTGCCAGGCCAAGGCTGCACTAACGGCTCACCACAAATCGTGGCAATAGGATCTGTTACGTTCAGCTATTCGAGCGGTAGGGGAGCCAACGAGGTCCTCTTTTAGTTTAGAGGCCGGCGTACCGGGACTGTAGCGAGAGGTCCAGCGTTGATGGCAACCTGCGTGCTCGGTTTGGCGTTATGTGGCTAATAATTGGGCCGGCTCCGCCGTTGCCTGTGGAAAAGAAAATCTCACGGTGCCCGTTTGGAGACGGAGCGGTTGAGCTTGCGAAGAAGCTCTTCGTGGTGGCGTACTTTGGCGGCCAGCGCTTCGAGGCCTCGACGGAGCTGGTCGAGCTGGACGGCGAGGCCGGTGAGGGTGAGGGCCTCCGTGCCCTGGCGGCGGTGCTCGGCCACGGCGGCGTGGAGCTCCGGGCGGCGGTAGAGGGTGGCCCGGCCGACGCCGGCGCGGGCGGCGACCGCGTCGAAAGTGAGCTCGTGGCCAGCGGCGGCGAGCTCGATGCACGCCTGCTCGACCCGAGCCAGGCGCTCGTCGCTCATCCGGCTTGTGCCCTCGCAATGAGCAGGTCGAGGCGCTCGATCATGCGGCGGTGCCGGGCGAGTTCGTCGCCCCAGCCCCTCAGCTCGGCGTCCACTGCCAGTGCTTCGGCATCAGCCCGCTGGTCGCCGAGGGCCGTCAGGAACTCCGCGCCACTTCGGAACGCAGGGCAAAATTCGCATACGTTGGCGTAGGCGCAAGCGCCCTGGGCCGGTGCCCGCAGGCAGTAACCGCTCGCAAGGCGCGCTTTTATGAACGGAGCGGAGCGCCAGTCCGTGTCGAGCTCGACGGGCGTAGTTTCGGGGAGCAGAGGGCCGAGGCGGGCTTTGGCGAGCGCAAGCGCCCGTTCGTAGCCCTCGCGAACCGTGGCGTCGAAAAGACGGCCGTAACGCAGGCTCATCTCGGCGGACTGGTGGCCGAGCAAAACCATGAGGTGCTGCAAGGAGATTCCGGCGTTCACCAAGGCGGTGGCAAATGTGTGCCTCAGCTGGTGAGGGGTGGCCCCGTCCAGGCCGGCCTCGGCCGCGGCCCGGCGGAGTTCGGCCCGCATCCTGTCGACCGAGACCCGCCGTCCGTAGTGGACCATCAAGAAGTCGACCATGCGGCCGTTGCGGGGGTGGCGCAACGCTCGTTGCGGGCCTCTGGCCGCCACGAGGCGGTCTGTTACGGCCAAGGTCTCTTCGTCCAAGGGGACCATGCGCTCCGTGTCGAACTTGCCCAGGGGCACTTTCAGCCATGCCCCGAGCCCGGGCACCTCGTGCACGCAGTCGAGCTCCAGGGTCAAGAGCTCGCCGATGCGGATCCCGGTGGCCCGCACGAGCAACAGGCCGTCGGCTAGGAGGCGGTTGGGCGAGGCCTCGAGGGCCAGCTGCAGCCGGCGGTCGGCGTCCAAGGGGATGTAGCGCGGGAGCGGGCGGGGCTCCTTCGGGAGGTCGCGCGGGAAGATGAGCCGCCTGGCCGGCGCGTCCGGCCAGCCCCAATCGGAGATGTCGGTGAGGAACCGGCCCACTGCGCTTATACGGTGGCGTCGTTCAGAGACCGAGACCGGCTCGCCGTTGTCTATGCGGGTCGCGACGGCGACCTTGTTCAAGAAAGGCTCGATGTGACGGCGCCGGTCCAGCTCGGCGAAGCTGGCCATGGCCGGGTCGACAGCTGCCAGGTGCTCGCCGAAGGCGGCGAGGTGCCGGGCCACCTTCTCGGCCCGGCCAGGCGACACGATCCCGCCCAAGCGCTGCAAGTAGCCGAGGAAGCCGTCCCGCAAGGAGTGAGGGCTGTTGGCGAAGCGCCACTCCAGGGAGCGCGGCAGGGGAGGCTCGTCTGGGGAGCGATCGAGAACGCCCAAGTGGTAGAGGACGGCTCGAGCCGTGTGCATGCTGGCCCGGAACGAGCGCCAGTCCATCCGCGCGCGAGCCGCTTGTGCTAAGTCGGAAAGGTCCTCCTCGCTCAGGGCGGACAGCGGCCCGCCGGTCTGGAGGAGCAACCGCATGAGCACGCTGCACGCGGCGACCGTCCTTGTCCGTTCGGCGTAGCCGAGGTTCGCTGCGACGGACAAGAACCGTTGCACGTCTGGCCAGTGCCGGGTGGTGGGGAGCTCCTGCCAGCACGTGTAGGGCCTGGTGGCGACCAGCCAGTCGTAGCCCGGGTGCAAGTCGTGGTAGAGGGCCAGCCAATTGACGACCACCCGTAAGTTGGGGTTCAGCCGAAGGCGCGCCCCAAGAGGTTGCCTCACCCAGGCATCGGGGTCTGGCCAGCGTGCGAAGAAGCTCCTGGCGGCCCTAGCGTAAGTTTCGCTGGCGGTCCCCCGTTCGGCGAGCCACGTGGTGAGCTCGTCGACGAGGCTGGGCTCAGGACTGGGCGCGTTGGCGAGCGCGGGCAGCGTCATAAGCGGCACGCAGGTGGGCGGGGGCGAGGTGGATATAGACGGCGGCCGAGTCGACATGGTCGTGGCCCATGAGCGCCTGGATCACGGCCAAGTCGGTGCCCGCCTCGGCCAAGGCGGTGCCGAAGCTGTGCCGGAGGGCATGGGGGTGCCCCGCGGGGACGCCAGCTTTCGCCCGGTGGTAGCGGAAAACGGTCCGCAGGCCTGCGGGCGTGAGCGGCTCGCCCCGGTGCGGGCCCTTGGCGACGACGAACAGCGCAGTGGAACGAGTCTCGGGCCGCTCGGCGAGGAGGTAGGCCTGTACCAGCGAGGCGACGTCTGGGTCCACCGGCACCCGCCGCTCCTTGTTGCCCTTGCCCACGACGCGTGCCCAACCGCGGCCGATGTCGATGTCGCGGGCCCCCAGCCCGAGCACCTCGGCCGAGCGCAGGCCGCTGAAGACCATGAGCCCGGCGATCGCGCGGTCGCGTTGCGTACGGAAGCTCCCTATCAGTGCTCGTAACTCGTCGCCGTCGAGCGCCCGGGGCAGGCGGCGCGGCTCCCTCAGGCGCAGGCGGGAGCGTGCCTGTGGCCTGCGGAGGTGCGCGAGCTCACCCGAGCGCTCACCACGAGCAGCCCTCCGGGCTTCCCTGCCGCGAGGCACCGGGGTCCTCACGCTCGGGTCGAGCATCTCCCGGTAGCTGAAGAAGCCGGAGAGGGCGGCCAGGCGCCGGTTTATGGTCTTCGCCGCGTAGCCGGTGTTGCGCCCGTCGCGGATCGAGTACACGTTGCCGCCCGCTCGGCCCCGCACCGGGGCAGTCCGGCAGGCCGCTAGGTAGCGGACGAGGGCGTCGGTGGTGACAGCCTCGAGCGCGAGGCCCTCGGACAACAACCAGCGGGCGAAGACCAACAAGTCGAAGGCATAGGCCTCGACCGTCCGTGGGGAGTACGACCTGTCGGTCAGGTAACCGAGATAGGAACCGAGCAAACCGAACTGCTCGGCTCCTGGGCCAGAGAGCTCCCAGCGCCCCTGCCTTTGCTCGACATGAAGCCCTTCTGCAGCCACGAGACTGAGTATCTCACCACTCCAACGGCATAGCAAGGGCCAACAGGCCGGAAGACCTGTGTTTTTCCTGCGGATATCCTGTCGATAACCCTGTGGAACACCCTGTGGATATGGGCCCCTTTTAACAGCTACTACCAATTATTAGCCACATAAGAGGCGGGGGGCCGCCCGCAAGGGCGGTCCCTACCGCAACCAGACACGGCGTGTCCAAGGCGACCTTCAACTATCTACGTGCTTTCGTGTGGCACCGGGTGGTTGGATGGCTCCGCCGGAAGTACCGCCGGGCCACCTGGAAGGAGCTCCGCCGACGCCACCTGGGAAACGGGTGGTGGCCGGAGGAGAACGGCGTGAAGTTGTTCAACCCTGCTTCGGTGCCGGTCAGTTATTACCGCTACCGAGGCAAGAACATCCCAGCGCCTTGGCCCATCCGGACGGAAGAGATCGGCGCATAGCCGAACGGCCTGAACTTGTGGAGAGCTGGATGCGCGGAGACGTGCATGTCCAGTTCGGAGGACGGGCCGGAGAAACGGGTCAGCTGAAAGGCTGACACCGCGCTCCGGTCCGATCCTACTCCCGGCTGCTCGTGTACGGGCACTGGATGGCCGAGGAGAACACGAGGGCAGGCCAGGACGTGCTGCCCTCGG
>DAHWQF010000344.1 GCA_027334785.1 Acidimicrobiaceae bacterium | reverse complement strand
GGAGCCGTGCCGAGCTGGGCCCGCCTCCACCGCTCCCGGTGACCGCGCCGAGGATGGCGCCAAAGCCAGCCAAGACGACAATGGCCGATGCCATCATGGCCGTGGCCTTGCGCCCCGAATGGGCCGCCGGCCGTGCCGGGGCCGTGCCCACTGGCGGCACTGGTGGCACCGGCCGGCTGGCCCCGAGCGACCTTTTCGCCTGCGCTTGGAGCAGCTCTCTGCGCGCTGCCTCCACTATCACTGCTTGCCGCAGCCTTTCGGCAAAAGCCTCCCCTCTCGGCGGGGCTTCTGTATGTTCTTTTACAGGAGCGTCCATTGGTCCTCCGTCACCTGTCTACGGCCACCTCGTGCCCGGCCCCTCTCGTCACTTGTGCCAGGCGGCTGTGCGCTCGAGCCGCCGGAGCCAGGGCGTGAGGCTCCGGACCGTCTGTGCCCCAAAGGCTTGGCCGAGTATGCGCCCGTTCGCCGAGATGAACACGGTGACCGGGAGCGCCTCGACGAGGTAAAGCGAGGTGGCCACGTCGCCGTTGCGGTCCACGCCCACGGGGTAGTTGTCGCCGGCAGCAGCGAGGAGCGAGCGGGCCCTACCAGGTGAGGCGTCCTCGGTGTCCACGCCGACGAAGCGGAGAGCACCGTACGAAGCGGAGGAAACCTTGGCAAACGCCGACAGCTCCGCTCGGCAATTTTGGCACCACGAGGCAAAGAAGTTGAGCACGACAGGATGACCGGCAAAACCGGCCAGGCTCACCTTTTGGCCTCCCCTCAAGCTGGGCAAGCTGAACCCCGGCGCGACCCGACCTACGGCCAGCTCTGGCAACCCTGCCCCCGTGCCGTACTTTTGGACGCTGGCGCCTTTGGGTAGGGCCTGCCGGGTGATCACAGAAGCCGGCCGAGGGGTGATGACGTAGACAACGAGGGCGGCGGCCGCCACCGCCGCCGATGCCCCGAGGCCGAGCGCGGCCGGCCAGCGCCGAAGCGCCCTTCGGGTCGGCACGTGCGAGGCGCCGAGCAAGCTCATGGGCGCACCAGGGCGACGATGCCCACGAGGACGAAGAGCAACGAGAGGTAGGTGATCGAGCCGTGGAAGACCGACATGGCCCTCTTCGGTGTCGGCCGTAGCCGCAGTGCGACGGTCTCGGCCATGAACGCCACTCCAAAAAGAGCCGCCCCTCCTGTGTAGAGGGGGCCGAGGCGCCCTAAGGGCGCCAACCCGACTGCCAACGAGCTGAGCGCTGCCGCATAAAGGACGACTCGGTTGGCCACCCGCCGGACATCCATGACTGCAGGCAGCATTGGGACCTCTGCCACGGCGTAGTCCCCCCGGTAGCGCACGGCCAGAGCCCAAAAATGGGGAGGGGTCCACAAAAAGATCACCCCAAACAGGGCCCACGCCACCGGCGAGAGGCTGCCCGTCACCGCCGCCCACCCGACGAGCACGGGTGCGGCGCCAGCGGCACCCCCGATCACGATGTTGTGAGGGGTGCGCCGCTTCAAGATGGCTGTGTACACGCCCACGTAGAAGGCGGCCGCCCCGAGGGCGAGCCCGGCCGCTAGCAAGTTGGCCTCGACCGCAAGGACGGCGAACGCCACCACCTCCAAGCTCACGGCGAAAACCGTCGCCGCCATCGGCGATACGGCCCCGGTCACGAGCGGCCGCCGCTTGGTCCTGAGCATCTTGGCGTCGATATCGCGGTCCCAGACCATGTTGAGGGCATTGGCGCCGCCGGCCGCCATGGCGCCGCCCACCAGGGTCGCCACAACGAGGCCCGCTGGTGGGATGCCGCGTTTCGCGAGCATCATCGTAGGGACGGTCGTCACCAGCAAAAGCTCGATTATCCGAGGCTTGGTGAGCACGAGGAGCGCTACCGCCAGGTCCTTATAGCGGACCAGCGCTTGCTTTCGGCCCTGCACTGCGACCGAGCCGGCGCTTATGTCTATGTCTGTCATACGAGGGCTCCCGTCGCGCTGTCGAGCAGCGAAAGCTTGCCGAGGAGGAGGAGCACGCCAAGCGCTGCCATGAACGAGGCTGAAACAAGGGTGATCGCCCGGCCGTGGCGTTGCAGTACCACTCTGGCGGTACCCAAACGGCCCAGCAACAGCCCTCCGGCCAGGAAAGGCGCCCCCAACCCGAGAGCGTACGCCCCGAGAAGAGCGGCCCCGCTCGCGGCGCGCCCTTCGGTCGCTGCGACGGAGAGCACCGAAGCGAGGACCGGGCCAATGCAAGGCGTCCAGCCGAAGCCGAAGGCGGCGCCCGCGAGCGGGGGCGCCAGCCGCCACCAGCGCGGGCTCAAGTGGGCCCTGTGCTCGGCATAGAGCCTCGGTAGGCGCAAGATCTGGCTCCCCACCATGAAAAGTGCCATCACGACCACGAAGGCGCCGGCCGTTCGCACTAGGGCGCCGTGCTCGCTCAGGGCAACCCGGCCAAGAGCGCTCGCCGCGCTCCCGACGAGCACAAAAACTACCGCAAAACCGGCTACGAAGCCGGCCGTATCCAACACGACGGCGGCCCCGTGCTCGCCCGAACGCAGCGCCTTGGCGTCAAGCCCCGTCATGAGCGAAAGGTACGCCGGCACCAGGGGGAGCACGCACGGCGAAGCAAACGACAAGATCCCGCCGGCAAAAGCGACAAGGAGCGCGAGGGTCACCGCCCGCCCTCCAAAAGCGGCGCCACCTCGATGAGGGCAAGCGTCTTCCTGGGTAAGCCGAGCCCGCTCTCAGCCGACGCGACCAGGCCCTCCACCACGGCCCGCTCCCGGTCGAGCCTGGCGCCGTCCGCCAGGAGCGCCCGCTTGGCCAAAGGGTCGCCTGGGGAAGAGATCACGACCCGCAAGTCGCGCAAGAAACTGACTGCGTCGGCGTCGGCCCACTTGGTAGCGGTGGGCGCGATGCGGTCCGCGGCCGGTGAAGAGGCGTCCGCGGGTGGTTGCTCCCCGCCCAAGTCCACGATCGCCGAGTTGGTGAAGGCGCAGTCGTTGATCGCCTGGTCCGTGTAAGTCCTGGCGAGGCTCACCTGGAGAGAAAAATGGGCCGCCAGGGCATCATGGATGCCGCCGCTGCACTGGGCGACGTCTTGCTCCAGCGTGGCCATCCAAGAACTGAACCCGCTCTGCCGGTCGCTTCTCGAGGCACGGGTTGGCAAGTCCGAGGCGACGGCGACAACTGCCAGGGCAGCTACACCGGCCGCCAGCCACCAGCGCGCCCGCTCGTACCAACGGGCAGTGGCGTTGGCTTCGTCTGCCACCAAGACGTCCGAGGCCGTCGCCCGCCGGGCCCTGTTTGCGCTAAGAGCCACCCGGGCCCTCCAAGCTCGGGTGGGCAGCGCGCCGTTCCAGCGCATGCCACAGCGATGATCGGCCGGGCGTCTCTTCGGAGCGCAACCAGCGCGTGAGGTTGAAAAAGAAGACGGGCACGAAGGCGAGGGCGCTCGTGGCCCACAGTACGGCCACGGCTATCTCCTGGCTGGACATCGGGCTCGGCTCCCTCGCGAAAGCGGGGTAGAAGGGGCGGGGCGCAAGCCCAACGACGTAGGCAAAAATCCAAGTGGACCACATTGCTACTGCGGCCAGGGCCATGCGGCGCGGGCGCTGGTGAAGCGCCAGCCACGGCGGGGAGCCGACGAGCGCCGACCAGAGCAGCCACCCGCCCACGAGAAGGCTGGCCGCCTCCAACCAGACCCAAGCAGGCTGCCTTGCCACTGCGTCAACCGCAGGAGGCACCCGCCATCCCACCATGACCACCCAAAAAGCGAAGATGCCAAGCCAGCCCCGGAGGGGCGCCAATTTCACGTCACGGGCCCACGAAGGCCGCGTGCGAGAGGCCCCCGGCACGCGGGCGGCGGGTGCACGGCGGAACGCGACGACGGGCGCACCGAACGCCGACAACGGAGCCGCCCCGAAAACCAAGAGCGCGAACTGGAGCGCCTGTACCCAGACAACGTGAGCCGCTCGGGTCCCCACGGGTGGCAGCGTGGCGAGCGCCAGCAGGGCGCCGGCAGCCCACCAGCAAAGCCGGCGGTACCACGCCCAGTCCCCTCGGTGCCAGGAAAAGAGCGCTACCTCGTAGGCGCCGACCCAAGCAACGCCAACGAGCGCCCAGGCCAAGGTCATCAACAAAGGTCTGCCAGCCAGCTCATGGCGACGGCTCCATCGAAGGCGGCTCCAAGCCATGGTTGCCCGAGCCCTCAGGTGCCTCGGCCTCCAACTCTTCCCTCTGCATTTGGCTATGGCGCTCATGGCCGGAACGGCCGCTGAACATCGCCCAGATCACGACCCCGCCGAACACCCCGAGGGGGATGGCAAAGGTCATTACTTGGGCGAGGCCGATCTGGGTACCCGTTGTCGCTAGCATTGGCCGGTCTCCCTCCGGGTCATGACAGACATCATTGCCGCTACTGCCCAGCACCCATCATCCGCGACCGCGTGTCCTCGATCAGCCGGGCCAAGTGCCAGTCGTCGTCGC
>DAHWQF010000343.1 GCA_027334785.1 Acidimicrobiaceae bacterium | reverse complement strand
TCTTCACCTGACCGCCCGGCAAGGTAACCCTAACTGCATGGCTACCCACACGGAAAAGTAAATGAGAGAACCCGAGTGTTAGACGCCACGCCAAATCACGATCCGCGCGTCTCTGAGCGACAGTACGGGATTGGCTTCCTGAGTGCTGGCCTTCGTCGTCGCCGAGGAGGGGTCAAGGTGGAGCGCCCGCAGCGCAGCGAGGACGAACGACCTTGAGGCCGACGAGCGACGACGCACAAATGGCAGCACCGGGAAGCCACCCCGGGTCCTAGCCAGCTGAGTGTCGCGTCGATCCTGAAAAAACGTGTCGCCCAACATCCGTTCAGGAGGCTCGTGTACGTCCCGTGTTGGGTACTGGATCTTCTTGGCCCGTCAGAGTAATAGCCTCGGTGCCGTTCATATCGCCCCCTGTACTCGAACAGGGGGGTTATACCTCCATCGGCGTAGTAGCAGCGGGCGCCTCGCAAAACTCACCAGAGAGGGTGACGGCGGTGGACGCGCGAACCGGGGTCATCAGGAGGGGCCCCGAGGTGACGGCAGGCTCCGTTGTGTTGGGCTTCGGAAGGAACTTGTATGTCGTCGGTCCGAGCGCGGTGACAGCCAGCGGTGAGCCAAGAGGGCCCTACGAGGCGCGCGAACTGGCCGGGGCCTCGATGGAGCTAGGACGCCCCATCGGTATCGGGGAGCTTGTCTTCTGCCCAATCTGCTTGTCCCCCATGAGCTTCCAGCCTTCGGGGCCATTCCGAGGGGGTTTGTGGACGGCGGCGGCCGGCTTGTTACGTTTGGTGTCGCCAGTTACGGGCAGAGCCTTGGCGCACGTTGGACTGCCCCACTTCACCGTTAGTGACATCGCCGTAGAGCCCGATGGGCGCTTTCTCGACGTAGCCGGGTGGCCTACTGTCGCTCCGGGTCCAATTGTCGTGGAGCTAAGCATCCCGCAGCGTAAGTTGGTCAAGAAGCTCAGCTTTTCGGGAGCAGCCTCGCTCGTTCTCACTAGCGTTCCTGATGGCCTATGGGTGTCTTGGCGGGCGGGCATGAGCGGTGCGGCCGGTCATTTCGCGGAGGGTTCACTTTTCGGCCGGACTTCTGCCCTGAAGACTGAGACGGGGCGCCCTCCCGTACCGGGAGTGGAGACGAGTATGGGCGTGCGAGCTGCCTACATGGGTGGTGATCTCGTCATCTTGATGGACGCCACGGGGGCTAGCTGTGTCACGGCGTCGGGCGAATCGGTCGTTGCCTCCGCTCCGTTCGCCGGATGTGGGCGGGGGCGGGCCGGTAGATCGTGGGCTCCGTACGGCGCCAGAGGAGGGGTACTGTATGCGACGACGGAGGCTATGTTGTCGACTCCGGCATATGTCCTTGCAGTGACAATGCCTCACGCCTGCGCCGTATTATTAGTAGGGAGAACAGCGCCTTAGTACCCCTGGGTAGCCAAGTGCACGAACAGCTGGCAATTTGACTGCCCGTGCGTATCGCTGGAGAGTGGAGAGGCGGGGGTCCGTCAACCCCCCCTCGAACTCGGAGACGGCAGACTGCGTCGTCTCCATGTTCCCTGCAACCACGGATTGGCTCAACCCCTGGTCAAGGCGACACGCGAGGGACTGGCGCAGGAGGTTCGCACGGCACTCGGCGTCCTCGATAGCTCCTGCCAGCTTTTCGTCGGCAGCCTCTGCCTGACGTCGCCAGCGCGTTAGGTCGTCTTCGAGCCCGGGCGTAGTGGTCGACGGCCGGATTGACCTGATCAAGCGGTTGGAGACCGACGAGACGTCAATCGTCGACTTCAAATCGACTGAGCGAGCGCAGGCGGAAGACGTGACGCGCGACCAGCTGCACGTCTACGCGCTCGGGTACGAAGAGCTGACCGGCGAGCGGGCGGACCTGGTCGAGGTGCTGAACCTCGACGAAAGTGCCTCCAGTACCAGGGAGGTGGTCAACGATCGTCTGCTGGCAGATAAAGGACAAGGTCAGGGAAGCGGGGGACGCGCTGCGGACCAACACCCTTCCTCGGCACAAGAGGTGGTGTGCTGCCTGTGACCGCTGCGACATGGTGGGGCTCTGCAGGTCGAGGACCGCTCATGGCTGAATTGATCCGCCGTCGCTGGGAGCCGGCCTGGCGTGGCGCCTGTCCTGTCGGTGCAGCGAGCAAGGCGCCGAAGTCGGTGTCGGCAGAGAGGAGGACGCGGTCCTCGGCCTGGGCCAGCTCGAGGACCTCGAGGTCCTTGGCACGCCGCATCCCGAGGTTGCGAAGATGGGTGACGTCGTGGCCGGCGTCGGTGAGGGCTTCGGCGAGCTCGACCGAGAGGCACTGGTCGACGAGGAACCTCATGCCCCGCGACGGAGCGGCAGCTCTCGCTCTAGGACGGCCTCAGCGGCATAACGGAGGGCCTGGGTTATATCGTCGGGCTCGAGGTCGGGGAAGGCCCGCAGGATCGCCTCGGTGGTCATCTTGTCGGCGACCATGCCGACGACGGTGGCGACGGGGATCCTCATGCCGCGTATGCAGGGCACTCCGCCCATCTGGTCGGGGTCGACGGTGATCCGGTCGAAGGTCATTGGGGCATCCTCCCAAAGCGCGGGAACCGTTGGCGGCCGGGGGTGCTCACGGCGGGCGGCCTTCGCAACGGGCCGGTAGCCTGTGGGGGTGTGAGGTCTAGGCGGTAGACCCCGCAGGGGTTGATAAGGCACCGCTTCACGACGCGACCATCCTTCACAAGTAGTTGCTGCGCATCTCGTCCGCGTACTCGGCACGCATCTGTTCTTCGAAGTCCTCTCGCATCTCGCGCTCGATAGCACGAGCCTCCTCCTCCATGTCGTACTTGGTATCCATGCATGCGTCGATACTGGTGCCTGCACCATTCAAAAGCTGGATGACTTCCAGCACCTCTGAGACCAAAGTGCCGAGGTCGAGATGGCGCAGGTCAGGGTCGAGCGTGGTCGCCCTGACGCCTTGACGCCTCGTGCTGACCGGGTAGTGGAACGACTCGCCCTTAGGATCGAGCTCGCACAGGCGAGTGATCACGGACTCCACCTTCGCGTACGACGGATCGCTCGGCCAGATTTTCTTCAGGACGGGCCTGCACGTGCTCCACAGGTTGTCTAGCCGGTGTCCGTCCGGGAAGTCGCCAGGCTCGTCAACTAGCCGGCGCCCGGCACGAGTGACCTGCTTCAGCAGCAGTTCCACGGAGTGACGGAGGCTGTACACGATCGGGCACACCAGCAGGTCCTGGCCGTGCCCGATCGACCGCACCACCTCCAAGAGTGCCTCCGCACCCTTGCGGAACCCTGCGGCGTACAAGTGCAGATCGCCGCCAGAGTTGACACAGACCGTCTCCGGCACGGTTCTCGCAGCGGTTGGCTGCCACGGAAACGTCGTGCCCATGTCGCAAGCCTACGGTGCGGGGGAGCACCGGCCTGTCATCATTCGTGTCGAGCCCTACCTCCTTCGGAGTTGACTGGGACCAGCATCTTCAGTGGGTCCCGACTGGTGGGCTGGGCCACGGGATATGTGATGCATAATGACACTTCTCTGCATTATTTGCCGAGAACTAGGTGTGCTTAGCTTAGACCAACGGCTGCCCAACACTCCCAGTGCCACATCGGCAAGACTGCTGCTATGGCGTTCGGTCAACAACCAGGCCCACCCGCGTCGACGAGACAGATGAAAGAGCTCCTCGCCCTTCTGAACGACGCCGGCCAAGTAGGGCTTCGGGGGCAGGAGCTGGCTGACCATCAAGGGGCTCATGGCCCAGCACGGCTTCAGGGCGAGCAGTACGTCCGCAGCGTTGCGCACGAAGTCACGGACTGGCATGTGCCGGCTCCTCAGGGCTGCCTGGTGCTGGACCAAGGGCGGCCTGTTCCTTGAACTCGTCCCGCGCAGCTACGGCGGCTTCCGCGGCCTTGCGCCGGACCCGTCCTGGGACAGTTTCGATGTGGTAATGGTCGCCCTGCTTGAACTCCTCGACGACCTTTTCTTGCCTCTCGGCCGTAAAGGCGCCGACCACCACGTCGGCAAGCGAGACGTGCTCGAGCACCGACATGAGCCAGGCGTAGCGGAACTTGCGGACGGCCGACTCCTCTGATGCCTGGCGTGCCTTCAGGCCGTCGAGGAGCTCGCCGAGGCCTGCGGCGGTAAGGGACGTCTCGAGCCGGCGCAGCTCGGGCAACTTGACGAGGGTCGCAAGGTCGGCATCGAGGGCATCGAGAAGCTCATGGAGCTCGGTCGTGCGCATGTCGGCCAAGGCGGTCTTAGCCGTCCAACGCTCGAGGCGGCCCAGCTGCTCGAACAGGCTGGCGAGGGCGGCAGCGCACTCTGCCATGTCTGCAGGGGAGCTTGGCACCCCCTGGCCTCCGAGCCGGGCCCACTGGCGCGATTGCTCCCGGGCGGCTTCGGCACACGCAAGGAGCTGGCGCCCCCGCATCTTCTGGCCATCGGCGCGGCTACTACGAAGCTGGTCACGT
>DAHWQF010000342.1 GCA_027334785.1 Acidimicrobiaceae bacterium | reverse complement strand
CGGCTTGTTCCAGCCGGCACTGCTTCATCTGGCTCACTTTCCACCAGACGACCGAGGAGGTGATCAACGGCTTCGAGGAAGCCTGGCGCTATTTCGGCGGGGTTTTCCCTGTCGTGGTCCCAGACAACCTTACGCCCGTAGTGGCCGACGCCGACCCGGTGGCACCCCGTTTCAACGACACTTTCTTGGAGTACGCCCAAGACCGGGGCTTCCTAATAGATCCCACGAGGGTGCGCCACCCAAAAGACAAACCAAAAGTGGAAAGGGCCGTGCCATATGTACGGGGCAGTTTCTGGGCCGGCGAACAATTTGTCAGTTTATCAGATGCCCAGCGCCGGGCCGAGCACTGGTGCAGCGAGGTGGCAGGCATGAGGGTGCACGGCACGACGTGCCTCCGGCCCGCCGAGGCCTTCAGGGCGACCGAGGCAGCCCTGTTGCTCCCGGCACCCACAGCGCCCTTCGACGTGCCCACATGGGCAGATCCCAAGGTGCACCGGGACTTCCACCAGTTGACTTAACTATCTCTCTCATAGTCCCTGGTAATCCACCATTTCCTCCTCGCGGTGTGCTAGGTACCTGTAGCCGTGGACCATCACCTGGAGCACCGAGGTGACCCGGCAAGGACGGCTGTCCCTCTCGTGGGGAGCTTGGTCGCTACGTGCGACCCCCTGGAGCCCTACCGGCTCTTGGCACCAGACGGCGTAGCAGTCGACGCTGTCTCGGCGTTCTTCGCGGACCTCCTGGCGGCAGGGCGCTCGGAGGCAACCCTTCGCTCCTACGGGATGGACTTGCTCCGCTGGTTCAGGTTCCTCTGGGCGCTCGGGGCTCGCTGGGACCGGGCGACGCGAGACGAGGCACGGGACTTCAGCCGCTCGCTGCAAGTCAACAGGAAGCCGCTCCGGCCGCACTGGCGCCGGCGGGAGAAGGAGGACGGGGGCAGGCCTCCCCCTCTGGGGAGCGAGCGCTACGCCGCGTCGGTGAGGGCGCACAGCGAGACGGTCCTGCGCAACTTCTACGAGTTCCACCGCGAGGTTGGCACCGGGCCGATCATGAACCCTTTCCCGCTGGACCGTTCCAGGCATGGGGGGAGGGCAAACGCTCACCACAACCCGATGGAGCCCTATCGCCACGAGCGAGCCGGCCTCTACAGGCCGAAGGTCCCTACCCGTGTGCCCAGGTCCGTCCCCGACGAAGTTTTCAACGAGATCTTCGCCCAACTTCCTTCCAACAGGGACCGGGCCCTTGTCGCCTTCTACGTCTCGACCGGGGCCAGGGCCTCGGAGCTGCTCTCGGCCACCCAGGGAGGTGTCGACCCCGGCCGCCAGTTGGTCACTGTCGTGCGGAAAGGCAGTCGCCAGTCCCAAGAGCTCCCCGTTTCGGTCGACGCCTTCGTGTGGCTCCGGCTCTACCAGGTCGAGATGGAGGGCCTCGTGCCAAGAGGGCGCCGCCAGCCGCTGTGGTGGACGCTGAGGCGCCCCTTCCGGCCGCTCGGCTACCAGGCCGCGCACCGCATGTTCGCTCGGGCCAACCGTCTAGCCGGCAGCAGGGCAACGCTCCACGCACTACGTCACACCGCCGCGTACAGGATGGCCGAGGACCCCGAGCTACCGTTGACCGACGTCCAGTGGGTGCTCGGCCACGCCCAGCTCACGACTACACAGATCTACCTGACACCCCGCAAGGAAGACGTGATCCGCCGGGTCCTTGCGCACCACGCCAACCGGGTCGGCCAAGCCACCGAGACAAAAGCCCCGCCAGCGGCACCTGGCTACAACCAAGAGACATTGGACGTGCTGTTCGGGAAGGGCACGCAGTGACGGCGGTCCTGGGCGCCAGAGACACTGCCTGGGCCGCCAGCACCACCACGAAACGGGGACCGGGCGCGCAAACACAGGCCCTGTTAGACCGTTTTCCGCCTCGTCCCCTTGAGAAGAGCTGGCCGGGCATGGCCCGCAGCCGGGACGAAGTCCTAAAGCTCGTGGGCCTGCTAGGGCTCAAAGGTTCGCGTATGGAGGCGGCGCGCCGCCGCGGGCTTGTCTTGCTGCTCGACTGGCTGGAAGAACAACCAGGGAGCACCTGGCAAGAACGCTGGCTTGCCAGCGGGGCCGACGGCTCTGGTGAGGGCTGGGCAGCCGGCCCGGCCGCCTGGCTGGAGCGCCATGACAGGCTCACCACGGTGCGCTTCGAGCTCATGACGGCCGCGATCATGGTCTTGGTCGGGGGCGACGTCGTGCGCCCCTCGCTGCATTGGCTCCTCACCGGCGGCAAGAAGCGCAAGCTCGCTCGCAACATGATCCGGTCGCGCGACTCCGAAGGCTTCGGGAACCTCCGCTTGGCCTGCGAGCAAGACCCCGCCGTGAACCTCGAAGCCGAGAAGCACACCGTGTTCCGCTGCGCTGTCATAATCGCGGCCAAAGGCGGCAAGCTCGCTGACATAACCGCTGGCGACGTTCTGGAGGTCCTGGACTCCGAAGACCGCCTGCGGGAGCGCATGGCTTATGGGCCAGCGACCTTCAAGGTGCTCAGGGAGATGGGTGTCTTCGGCCCGGGCGCGCCCACATTGAGGGAGGTACGTAGCACCGGCCAGCTGAGCGTAGAGGACCTTGTAGACCGTTACCCGCTTGTTTGCGGTGAAGTGCGTGACCTCTTCGTCGACTACTTCAAAGAGCGCCAGTCGTCTATCGACTACGTCACCTTGAACACGCACTCCTACGTGCTGGCGAAGTGCTTCTGGGCCGACCTCGAGGCGCACAACCCGGGCATAGACACGCTCAGGTTGCCAGCCGATGTCGCCAGTGCTTGGAAACAACGGCTGGCGACAAAACAAATCGTCACGCGTACGGCCTCGGGCGAGGCCGTCGTGGCCGTCGCCGAGCGCCTGAGCTACGTGGAGACACTGGCCACGGTGCGGGCTTTTTACCTCGACCTCGCCGAGTGGGCGCTCGAAGACCCAGCTCGCTGGGGCCCTTGGGTCGCCCCTTGCCCGGTCCGCAAGCAGGAACTGAGCCGGCGCAAGCACCTCGGCCGGCGCAAGGCGCGCATGGACGCCCGGACGCGTGAACGGCTCCCGGTCCTGCCACAGCTCGCCCGCGCCGCGGACGAGTGGCGCAAAGACGCCCGAGCGTTACTCGCGGCAGGACGAGCTGTCTCGCCCGGCGAGCCGTTCAGCGCTGCCGGCCGGACGCTCGTGCGTTGCCAGCGTCCCCACGCCATCGAGGGCAACGTTTGGGCCGAGGACCCCGCTACCGGCACGCAGCTGCTGCTCAACCGGGACGAAGAGCACGCCTTTTGGGCCTGGGCGGTCATAGAAGTCCTTCGCTTCACCGGCGTCAGGGTGGAGGAGCTATTGGAGCTCAGCCACTACAGCTTGGTCAAGTACCGCCTCCCCACCACTGGAGAGATCGTGCCGCTCCTCCAGGTCGCGCCTTCCAAGACCGACGCGGAGCGGCTCTTGGTAGTGAGCCCGGAGCTGGCAGACGTGCTGAGCGAGGTGGTCCGCCGCCTGCGCGGCGAGCACGGAGCGGTCCCTCTCGTCCGGGCGTGGGACTTCCACGAGCACGTTTGGCTCCCACCCTCGCCGCTCCTGTTCCAGCGCCGCCACGGGCCTGAGAACAAAGAGCTAAGCATCGGTTTTGTCGCTGCGCTCCTCGACGAGGCTCTCGCCCACTCCGGCCTAACGGACCAAGAGGGAAAGCCCTTGCACTGCACGCCCCATGACTTCAGGAGGATCTTCATCACCGAGGCCGTCATGAGCGGCCTTCCCCCGCACATAGCCCAAGTGATAGCAGGCCACCACAACCTGAACGTCACCATGGGCTACAAAGCTGTCTACCCCGAAGAGGCGCTCCAGGCTCACCTCGCGTTCTTGGCCCGCCGTCGTGCTCTGCGCCCCACCGAGGAGTACCGCACGCCCACGGAGGAGGAGTGGCAGGACTTCTTCGGCCATTTCGAGAGGCGCAAGGTCTCCGTCGGGACGTGCGGGCGCGCCTTCGCGACGCCCTGCATCCACGAGCACGCCTGCGTACGCTGCGCGATGCTCTGGCCCGACCCCGCCCAACGGGCCCGGCTGGTCGACATCCGCGACAACCTGGTGGCCCGGGTCGACGAGGCGAGGCGGGAGGGTTGGCTCGGCGAAGTCGAAGGGCTCGAAGTGAGCCTGGCCGGTGCAATGGACAAGCTCGCACAACTCGACCGACGCGCTGTCAACATGACCGACGAAAGCGTTGCTTCTGGAACATGAAAGGTGACGAGCGAACGGCGAAACCTGGTCTTTAAGTAGTTAAGAGAACACGTCGAGGTGCTGAGGGCTATCTATTCCATACCCGGCGACGACATGGTGGGCAAGACGGTCTCGGCCCGTGTCGACTCGAAGACCGCCAAGTTCTACTACAAGGGCCAGCTCATGAAGGTGCACCCGAGGAAAGCGCCCGGCGGCCGCTCGACGGACCCAGCCGACCTGCCGAAGGAGCGGACC
>DAHWQF010000341.1 GCA_027334785.1 Acidimicrobiaceae bacterium | reverse complement strand
AGTACTACCTCGCGAAAAAACCAAGTTTGTAGTTCGAGTGCGGCGAGCTGACCTCGTCCCGGAGGCGCCCAGTCTGGCCCGTGCCCCGTCCTTGCTGCCCTTTTCGCTCTTCCCTGGCCATTGCCTGGCCTTCGGGGGGCGTCTGGGCGGCCAGGGGCGGGATGGTCAGGCGACTAGCGGTAGCGTGGGCGGTGGAGCGGCACCAGGGGGTGCGTTGACGGGTGGTGCCTGCCGTCGGCGCGACGCTGGCGCTGTGGTGCCCTTCGTGGCCGCCAAGTGGGCGAGCTTGACCGAGTTGTGCGCGAATATCCCCCAGCCGCACCAGGTTGCGGCACCGGGGGTGCCGTCCATCAGGGAACGTGCCCACCCGTAGCGGTGTCCCAGGACGGCGATCCTTCCCTCGGGCCCGGTCCGCCACTTGACGAGGTCCCGGGAACCCCTGGCGGGCTCGACCTTCTTCCTGGCCTGGGAGAGCTTGCCCTTGCGGGGGATGGCTACTTTCTTCACACCCAGGTCCCCCAGTTCCTTGTAGACGGGGGCCTCGCCGTAGCCGTGGTCGGCGGTGACGCGCGGGGGCACCTTGCCGAAGCGCGCCTTTATGCGGGCTATCGAGCGGGGCAGCTGTGGCGCGTCGGGCGGGTTGCCCTGGAAGACCTCGTAGTCGACGACGATGCCGTCGGAGTTGTCCGTGACCTGGGCCTTCCTGCCGAACTCGACGGGCTTGCCGAGCCTACCTTTCTTTATAGGGCGGGCGTCTTTGTCGTGGAGGCTCACGATGCGCTCGGAGCCGTCTGGCATGTCCCCGGCGACGCGCCGGCGGGCTCGGGAGATCACCGTATGGCTCAAGTGCCCGATCGTGAGCATCCTGCGCAGGGGACGGTCATGGCTGCTCCTCAACGATCATAGCTGCCAGCTTGTACACGTACTGGATGTACGGCTCCCCGAGGCTAACGGTGAGGTAACACGGACCAAGCTCGTAGTCGCCGTTCTCTTGGGCCAGGTAGCAGCGCTCGTAGGTGGGGTCGGTTACCCACAGCCAGTAGTTGTCCTTACCGAGTGAAAATCTTGCCTGCACCCGCCTCTTTCGGTTTCGAACGCGGCTCCGGGACTGAGCACCGAGATCTGCACACTCGGTGCACGTACAAGAGTGAGGGAACTGGTCAGATCTTGCGCTGAACCTAGGGGTATTTCGTCGTTGAGCCCAGCCGCTGTGGAACCTGCGTTGAGCAAGAGCGGTCCAGCGTTGTCGCAGTAGTCTCCGAGGTCGCGGGCGTCTAGTGTCACTTGCCAGAGGGATGGGACCACCCCATTGCCAGCAGCATGGGACCACTTCGCGGGTTCCACAAGCCGCCCAAGGAAGATCGTGACCGAAGCTGTCGACGCTGTCAAGCACGGGCTATCGGCTCGACTCCGGCGAAGAAGTCGTGCATCGTCTTTCAGGGACAGCACGCAACGAGCTTGTCGGCCTTGGTGGGCAACGACCGGCTCGAGAGACCGCGAGGAGCGGTGCCTTTTTGCCAGTCAGGACAAGGTCGTTCGCTTACCCGGAGACAACGGCCCCCTTGGGGGGCCGGCGTCAGTGGGGGGGGGTGCGGTGCCGCCGGCGCCGGGTTAGGCCGCGAGGGACGAGGGCGACGCGCGCAGGGCTCGGGACAGCCCTGCCCGAGCGGGTGGCGGGGCCCTCCAACGGGTGGCCCCAGAACCCGCTCGGACGTGGCTCAGCGCGCCTCGGCCCCGGGGCGCTTGGTCCCGTAGCGTTCCCAGGCGCTCGCCCTGGTGACGCCGAGCAGGTCGGCGACCTGGGCCCAGGAAAGCCCGTAAGCCCTCGCGTCGGCGACGGCCTGTCGGAGCCTGGAGCTTGTTTCTGCTGCGAGGCTCGCAAGCAAGTGCAAGGTCACGGACGCGTCGCCTGGCCAGAGGCCGAGCGACCTGCCGAGGTCCTCGACAGCACGGTCGAGGGCTGCGGTGGTACCCCCACCGGTGACCGGTCCCATGCAGTGGTCCCAGCGCTGGCTACTGCGCGGAAGACCATACAGTTCTGTGCTCATGGCTTCTCGCCGCCGATGCTCGGCCTCTCCCGCTGACGGTAGGACTCGCCTTCCATGACGAGCTCCCAGGCCGCGCTCTGGAGCCGGTCGACTGCCGACTGGGCGAGCAGGGGGTCGGCCAGCATGCCGAGCCACTCCTCGGGCCCACGGTTGGAGGTGAGCACCGTGGAGGCGGCTTTGTGCCTCTCGACGACAAGCTCGTAGAAGTCCGAGGTCTCGGTCGCGTCCAGCTTTTGCAACGCGAAATCATCGATTATGAGCAAGTCCGTCCCGACCAATTTGCGCACCTCGGCTTCGTGCGTGCCGTCGAGGCGCGTCGCTTTGAGGCGTCGGAAGAGCTTGTCGGCGCGTTCGAAAAGGACCTTCACGCGTTTGCGGCAGGCTATATGGCCGAGCGCCGTAGCGATGAAGGTCTTCCCGGTCCCGACCGGGCCGAGCACGAACACGTTCTGGGACGCCTCCACGAAACGGAGCGAGACGAGCTCGTCGAGCACGGCTCGGTCGTAGGTCACCTGGGTGGTGGGGTCCCAGGCTTCGAGGGCCATCTTCGGGTCGAGGTGGGCGGCTCGTGCCCGGAGGGCCGCCGAGGTGCGGTCCCGCCGGGCCACCTCGTCGGTGAGCACGAGCTCCAAGAACTCCGCGTGGCCGAGGCCGTGCTTGGCGGCGAGGACGAGGCGCTCGGGGAGGGTGTCGAGGGCCTGGCCGAGCTTCAGGCGCCTGAGGGTTTGTCGCAGCTCGGCGGGCACGACAGGTTGGGGCCCGCTCATCGTGCAACCTTCTTCCTCGGCGCGAACTCCGAAGCGTCGCGGGCGAAGCGGCCCTTCACCACGTTGGCCGGAAGGTCCTCTTCTGGCTGTTGGTTTCCTTGTTCCTCCTTTGCTCTTTCGAGCATGCGCCCGACCAAGGAGACGTCGACGGCCTCTGCCTCGAGCGCCGTCGCGCACGCTGCCTCGACGCGCTCCGCGCCCCACTTCTTCACGAGCGAGAGGAGCCTGTATACCTGGCGCATCTTGGTCCAGGGCAACGGGTGGTCGAGGAGGGCGGCCGCGTACTCGCCGATGGCAGGCCCCGCTTCGGCAGCCCTCCGGCGTAACTGGTCGAGGTCCCTCGTGGCGTAGACCTCCTTGCCAGGCGGGAAGTCGGCCCGGTCGGTCGAGCTCTTGCCGGGGCCCATCCTCGGGTGGACCTTCACGAGCTGGCCGTCCAGGTAGAACTTGACGGTCTTGGAGTCCGCCCGTGCCTTTAGGCGCTTGCCCACGAGGGTGTAGGGGACGGTGTAGAGCGACCGGGCAACCTCGCAACGGAAGTCCCTGTGCACCTTGGGCTCTGCCCATTCAGGCACGTCGAAACGCTCCGTCGGCACTGGCAACAACAGGGCCGCCTCCATGGCCCGGAACGCCTCGGCCGGCCGCAGGCACGTGGTGCCGTGCACCCTCACGCCCGCCACCTCGTTGCACCAAATTTCCGCGCGGCGCTGGGCGTCCGATAAACTGAGGAACTGTTCCCCGGCCCAGAAGCTGCCCCTTACATATGGCACGGCTCTTTCGACCTTCGGTTTGTCTTTCGGGTGGCGCACCCGCGTGGGGTCTATCACGAAGCCACGTGACTGCGCGTACTCCAAGAAAGTGTCGTTGAACCGGGGGTTCACCGGGTCTGCTTTGTCGACAACCGGGGAAAGGTTGTCGGGGTTTTGTGCCCGGGAGCGTTATGTTGCCCGGTGGCGCAAGGGCCACCGAAGTGGCCGTGGGGACGGGGGTGAACGAGCTGACGGCGGCTGGCGGGGGCACATAATGCTCAGAGCGAGCTCAGCCAGTCGAGCAGCGCTTTGTCCGACCTCCAGATCGGCTTGCTGCGGGGCCCCGCCGAAGAACCCGGCGGTTCGGTGGCCCGGAGGGCGGCGAGCTTGGTACGCGTGTTGATCTCGGCGTAGCGGTTCGTCGTGCTCAAGTCGGCGTGCCCGAGCCAGCCCCGGATCACGTTCACGTCGACGCCGGACTCCAGGAGGTGGACGGCGGCCGAGTGCCGGAAGGTGTGGGGGGTGACCCTGCGCCCGGCCTTCGGATTGTCGAGGCCCGAGGAGTGGCGCCGGACCACTTTGTAGATGCCGAAGCGGGTGAGCGCTTGGCCGTTGGCCGCGAACACCGGCGCCTGTGGGGACTCCGCCCGGGTCTCGTCGAGAAGGGAGCGCAACAACTCAGCGGTCTCCTGCCAAATGGGGCAGGTGCGCCACTTGTCGCCTTTGCCGTGCAGGCGGACGAGCGGGTGCTCGCCGAGATCCAGGTCCCCGGCCCGGAGGTCGGCCACTTCTTGTGCTCGGGCGCCGGTGTTATAGAGGAACAGCAAGAGCGCCCGGTCCCGAAGTGCTAGGCGACCTCGGCGGGGGAGGTCGGCAAAGAGGTCCTCGACTTCGTCGAGTTCCAAGAACCGGGCCTCGGC
>DAHWQF010000340.1 GCA_027334785.1 Acidimicrobiaceae bacterium | reverse complement strand
CGACGCTCGCCCAAGCCGGGGCCATGAACCCCCAGATAGCTTTTGGCGAGGACGTCATGAGCCGCATCAGCCGCGCCAACGAGTCGCCGGCCAGTGCCCGGATGTTGCGCGACAGCGTCATCGAGGCCTTGGTCTCTCTCGTCGAACAGCTTTGCACGACATCTGGGCGTTCACGCTACGAGATCGTCGACGCGGTCGTCGTCGGCAACACGGCCATGCACCACCTCCTGCTCGGCTTGCCGGTGCGCCAACTAGGAGAAGCGCCCTATGTGCCGGCCGCCAGCGACCCTGTCCAGGCGCGGGCGGGGGACATCGGCCTCCGGCTCAACCCGGGTGCCTACTGCTACCTACCGCCGAACATTGCGGGTTTCGTGGGAGCTGACCACGTCGCTATGTTGCTGGCTGGCGGGCTCAGCTCGACCGAGCGGACAGTCCTCGGCCTCGACATAGGCACCAACACCGAGATCTCGCTCAGCTACCAGGGCCACCTCCGGAGCTGTTCGACGGCGTCGGGGCCGGCTTTCGAGGGGGCCCGTATCCAGCAAGGGATGCGAGCCGCCCCATGGGCGGTCGAGCACGTCAGGTACGTGGGTGACCGGTTCTTGGTGCAGACGGTGGACGGCGAGCCGGCCATCGGGATCTGCGGTTCGGGCATCTTGGACGCGGTGGCGGAGGCACGCAATGCGGGCGTGCTCGACAGCCGGGGTGCCATGGCGCGCGAGCACCCGCTCGTCCACCGAACCGAGCACGGCCCGAGCTGCCTGCTTGTCGGCGCCTCCCAGTCCGGCAATGGGAAGGACATCTTCTTCACCCGCTCCGACGTCAACGAGATCCAGCTCGCCAAGGGGGCGATAAGGGCGGGGACCAAGGTGCTCCTGGCCGAAGCCGGCATCGCCGAGGAAGCCCTCGACGAAGTTGTTATAGCGGGGGCCTTCGGCACTTACCTCGATGTAGGCAGCGCCGTGACTATCGGCATGCTGCCGGACGTGCCCCTCGACCGCTACCGCCAGATTGGCAACGGAGCTGGCCGAGGGGCTGTCCAGATGCTCCTGAGCCGCGGCCAACGCTTGCGGGCATGGGAAGTCGCCAAGCGGTCGGAGTACATAGAGCTGACCGTTTACCCGGGCTTCGTGGATGTTTTCACCGACTCCATGCAGCTTTGATGAAGGGTGTTCGAGCTTTGGGCCGTTCCGTTTTCCTGCAAATGGCCGAGGGTGGCACCACCATGCCGTTGGCGACCGACTTGGTCCTCCACGAAGAACCCGACGTAGGCCAGGTGCTGAGCGACGGCCGGGCGCTCGGCCGCCTTGTCGTACGAGCAGCGCGGCGATTTGAGGTGCCCCTGGCCCTCCCTCGCATGGACCTGACGCTCGAAAAGGACCTGCTGCTCCAAGGCGTCGCCGCTGGCCCCAGAGCGGTCGAGGCCTTCCATTCCATTTCCGTGACCAGCCGGGCGAACCAGCCCCGTCTGCCCAGCCCCGACTGCCCAGCCCCGACTGCGTCCCTCCATCGCTCACTGGGCCCAAGGAGGGACGATCCGTGACCCGTCGTCCATGACGGCTTCCAAGCCAGGCGTCGTCGTGACCCAGGCGCTCGCCGCCGATTCGTGGCTGTCAACGCGGACCTCACTCGTCCATATAGACAAGCTGACTGTCTGGCGCCTGTCAAGATGGTGGGGTGAGCGACGACGGGTGGGACACGGCGGTGGCGGTCTTGCGCTTGGCGGCGCAGCTCATCGACGGGATCCAAGAAGGCGTCCAACGACGAGGCTTCGACGACGTCCGGCCAGCGCACGGGTTCGCCTTCGTCCGCATCAGCACAGGGGACGCAACTACCGCCGACGTGGCCGTCCATCTCGGGATCACCAAGCAGGCCGCGGCGCAGCTCGTTGGCCACCTCGTTGACCGTGGTTATGTTGAGCGCCGCCCGGACCCACGCGACCGGAGAGCTCGGCTGCTTGTGCTCACTGACCGTGGATGGGCATGCACCGCAGCGGCCAAGGAGGCAGCCACCGAGACGGTCGGCCTCTGGAAGAAGCGGTTGAGCCAATCGATGTACCGCCACCTGGCGACAACCCTCGATGCACTCGCAGAACCTGGTCGGCTACGACCTGTGTGGTGAGAGGGCCACAGTGGTCGGGCCCTACAGCGCCGCCTGAGCCGCAGCCGCCCCACCGCCACCCGCACGGCCAGCACCTCTTCGGGCTTGAGAGGCACGAACTTGGTCCGCCCGGCTTCCGAGTAGCTGAGCACCGTCGTCTCGTGGAGGGCTTGTCCGCTGTGTACGGCGCCCGGCAAGGAAACCTGGGATGGGCGACCTGAACGTGGCATCTGGCGCTCCAACTTGGCGTAGTACTCGACGCTCATCCCGGCCAGGGCCGCCACCTCGCTGCGGCGCAGCCCGGCGACCCGGCGGGCGCCACCGGCGGGCAGGCCAGCTTGGCCGGGCGTGACCTTGGCACGGCGGGACTGCAGGAAGTCGCGGACCTCTTGACGGTTGTCCACGCCTCAAGGGTAAAGGGGGCGGCCCGGCTGAGGGGTGCCCTGCGGGTACACCTCCCAGCAGGGACTTCCTTGAGCGCATGGAACTTGGTTCCCTGGGTACATGACTTGGCCGCCCCCGGCGGGCCAGCCGACGAGCACCAAACCTGACAAAGGAGGAAATGTGATGCGTGGTGCCGTGATGCACGCCCCAGGATATGTGGAGGTCGTCGACCGCCCCGACCCAAAGCTCCTAGCCCCGACCGACGCCATCGTCCGGCTGTCTGCCACTTGCATCTGCGGGTCAGACCTGTGGCCCTGGCGCGGTGCCGACCAGGTGAGGGACCCCACCCCCATGGGCCATGAGTACGTCGGCACCATCGAGCAGGTCGGCGACGAGGTCACCACCATCAAGGTCGGTGACTTCGTGGTCGGCTCTTTCTTCACCTCGGACAACACCTGCGAGATCTGCCGGGCCGGCTACCAGTCCCGCTGCACCAACGCCTACCCGATGGGCAACGAGGGCACCCAGGCCGAGTACGCCCGGGTCCCGATGGCAGACGGCACCCTGGTGGCCACGCCCGGCCAGCCCGATGCCGACCTGGTCCCGTCCCTGCTCGCGGCCTCCGACGTGCTCGGCACCGGCTGGTTCGGCGCCGTCGCCGCCGAAGCCGGCCCGGGCAAGACGGTCGCCGTAGTCGGCGACGGGGCGGTCGGGCTCCTCGCCGTGCTCGCCGCCCGCCAGCTCGGCGCCGAGCGCGTCATCGCCATGAGCCGCCACGAACCCCGCCAAAAGCTGGCCCTGGAGTTCGGCGCCACCGATATCGTCGCTGAGCGCGGCGATGAGGGTGCCGCCCGGATCAAGGACCTGACCGGTGGCTACGGGGCTCACAGCGTGATCGAGGCGGTGGGCACCCAGGAGTCAATGATGCAGGCCGTCCGCTCCACCCGGCCCGGCGGCCACGTCGGCTACGTCGGCGTATCCCACGGCGTCGAGCTACCCGGAAAGGAGCTGTTCTTCTCCGGTGTCCACCTCCACGGCGGCCCGGCCCCGGTCCGGCGGTTCCTGCCCGAGCTGATCCAGCAGATCTGCGAGCACAAGATCTACCCGGGGAAGGTCTTCGACCTCGAACTGCCGCTCGAACGGGCCGCCGAGGGCTATCGAGCCATGGACGAGCGGCGCGCCATCAAGGTGCTGCTCCGCACCTGAAAACACAGAAAGGAAGGACCAGACATGGAACACAGCCGCAAGCCGGCAACCGCCAAAGGACCGGCTGAGTGGTTCACCGGCGACGTCTGGGTCGACAGCGTCGCCCAGGGCCACGGCGACTCGCCCTTCGGCGTCGCGTTCGTGCGCTTCAGCCCGGGCGCCCGCACTGCCTGGCACAGCCATTCGATCGGCCAGACCCTCTACGTCACCGAAGGTGAAGGACGGGCCCAGTCCCTCGGCGGGCCCGTGATCGCCCTCCGCGCCGGCGACGTCGTCTTCGCCCCCGCCGGGGAAGTGCACTGGCACGGCGCCGCCCCCGAGCACTTCATGACCCATATGGCCGTCAGCGAAGGAGCGCCCGACTGGGGCGACCACGTCAGCGACGACGAGTACAACGCCGAACCACGAGAGGCCCGGCGGGGATGACCGGAGCGTGTGATTGAACCCGACCTATGCCTTCGCAGGCCAGGTTGGCTCGATGCTCTCGTGGTGCTGATCGCCACCAGCTGAAAGCGCTGCCTGGGAACGTGGCAGCCCGCTCGGGCGGGCGCCGGCCAGCCACTCGACGAGGACCCCGGCGAAGGCGCGGCCGCCGTTGTCGGCCACCCATCCGCGCATTTGGGTGACCGGCTCGACGAAATGGTCGGCCAGCAGCCGACCGGCCAGCGTGGCGTCGTCGACGTGGACGTCGAGATCGCCCGGCTCGATCCGAACGCCGCGCACCGCCAGCGCTCCGCTGCCGTACAGCCACCAACGAAGCGGGCTGTTCTCTACCTGTCAGTGCCGAAAATGCCATCCA
>DAHWQF010000033.1 GCA_027334785.1 Acidimicrobiaceae bacterium | reverse complement strand
CAGTCTCGATATCCCTCCACACGAGACGTACCAAGAGCTCACGGTCCGCCGCTTCCCGATGCCGCTGCCTCCAGCGAAACTGAAACCAGTGGTCAGAGCTGCACCTATAGGTGCGCGAAGCCTACGTCACCTGGCGCGAGCCGTAACCTCGTTTCGTCCGGACGTGCTGCACGTCCAGTGCTTGGGGCCCAACGGTGCCTACGCCACCGCCCTTTCCGCCCTCACCAAAGTACCCTTGGTGGTAACCCTGCAAGGCGAAACGGTCATGGACGACAACGATATCTATGAGCACTCGAGCGCCCTGAGGACGGCGCTCCGCCTCTCCTTCCAGCGTGCTGCCGCCGTCACCGCCTGCTCGGCGTTCACGCTTGACGACTCGTGCAGGTTCGGCCTCCGTCGTAGTACCGGCAAAGTCGTCTACAACGGCGTCGCTCTCGACGAGGAGCCCAACGTCCTCGGGACAGTGCAAGCCTCTGGGAGCGCGCTCGCAGGCCCTCCTCTCCGACGCTACGTGCTGGCCCTCGGCCGCGCCGTAGAAAAAAAGGGCTTTGACCTGCCGATCAGAGCTTTCGCCCACCTCGGCCCCCCTCCGGGCACCGGCTTGGTGATAGGGGGTGACGGGGCTGCGCTCGCCTCACTGCGCCACCTCGTCGGCGAACTCGGCCTTAGCGACCAAGTATCGTTCCCGGGCCGGCTAGGAAGGGGTGAAGTGGCCGAGCTCATGGAGGCTGCAGAGCTTTTCGTGATGCCAAGCCGGGTCGAGCCCTTTGGCATAGTCGTCTTGGAGGCGTGGCGGGCTGGCACGCCGGTAGTGGCCACGAGCCACGGCGGCCCTTCTGAGTTCGTGGACGACGGAGTCAACGGGTTGCTGGTCGACCCGTTTGACACGCCCGCGCTAGCGGAGGCAGCCGGCGGCCTCTTGCAAGACAGTGAGCGCAGGGCGAAGCTCGGCCGGGCCGGCCGGGAGAAGGTCACCAGGTTTGCGTGGCCAGCCATCGCGGACAAGTACCGTGACATCTACGATGCCGCGTCCCGGGGAGGTGCCGGCCTGAGGCGTAGCGCGCCTCTCTTTTCTCCCCCACCCGTCGACGACCACGCCAACCAGGCCACTCGCCGGTACAAAGCTGTGTTCCTCGACCATTGCGCCAAGGCTTCCGGGGCCGAGCTCGCCCTCGCGAGGATGCTCCCCGCCTTAGAGGATTTCGACCCGCTGGTCGTCCTGGCAGAGGAGGGGCCGCTAGTCTCCCTCCTTCTAGACCGGCACGTCGCCGTCCGCGTGCTCCCAATGGCCGAGACTAGCCAAGGCATCGAGAGGAGCTCCGTCCGTCCAGGCCCGGAAGCTAGTCGTGCCCTCTGGGGGACGTTGCACTATGTTGGCATGCTGGTCCGCTTGCTGCGGGCGGAGCGTCCTCAGGTCGTCGTAACGAACTCGTTGAAGTCTGCCCTTTATGGGGGGATGGCAGCCAACTTGGCCGGCATACCTGTTGTGTGGCATGTCGCCGACCGCATCGAGCCTGACTACCTTCCACGTCCCGCGGTGAAGGTAGTCAGGATTCTCGCCCGCTTGCTTCCGAGCGCCGTAATCGCCAATTCGGGCACAACGCTTCGGACCTTGCACCTGGAAGCCGGGCCCAAACGCCCGCGCGCCGTCAAGGCGATAGCCCCACCCTGCGACCTCTCCGGCGCTGGGCGGCGAGCCCACGGGAGCGACGGAGACGTAACCATAGGCATGGTGGGACGGCTCCAGCCATGGAAAGGCCAAGACGTTTTCCTCCGCGCGTTCGCCACTGCATTCCCGGACGGTCACGAAAAAGGCGTTGTGGTCGGTGGTGCGCTCTTCGGAGAGGACGACTTCGAGCGTTACCTCGGGGACCTCGCCGCCGAGCTCGGGCTCCGTGACAGGGTCAGGTTCACCGGGCACCTCAACGACCCCGTTAGTGAAATGGAGGGTTTCGACATCCTTGTGCACGCCTCAATAATCCCGGAGCCTTTTGGGCAAGTCGTCGTCGAAGGCATGGCGCTCGGGTTGCCAGTGGTCGCGTGTGATGCTGGCGGCCCAGCAGAGGTCATATCCGACCACGTCGACGGGCTGTTGTACCCACCCGGTGACATCGCGGCGCTTGCCAACGCACTAAGGGAGCTTTCGACGGACGTCGACCTCAGGCGGAGACTTGGCGAAACTGCGGCGCGGCGCGCGGAGGCCTACAGCCCGGGCAGGATTGTGCCCCAAGCCGAAGCCGTCTACAAACAGGTGCTGGGCCGACATGAGTGACTGTCGGAAGGCGCCGACAACAGCGCCGTTCAGAGCCCTGCGGATCTCACACTCCTCGGTAGTGTCGTCATGGCGTAAACGCGAGCAAGCTCTTAGGGAACTGGGCATCGAGGTAACGTTGGTCACCGCGCGAACTTGGCAAGAGGGCGGCGGCGAGGTGAAGCTCGATGTATCGGCCGATGAAAACGTCCTAGGGGTCACCACCTTCGGGGACCACCCCTGCGGGTTCCTTTATGACCCTACGGCTATTTGGAAAGCACTTCGCTCTGTCCCTCATGACGTGCTCGACGTGCACGAAGAGCCCTACAGCCTCGCCGCCATCGAGGTCGTCCTGCTGCGTTGGCTCGCGAGACGGCGCCAGCCACTGGTCTTTTACAGTGCCCAAAACCTGCCCAAGCGTCACCCGCTACCAGTACGGCTCGCGGAGCGGGTCGTTTTGTCGGTTGCGAAGGGCGCTTACCCATGCAACCAAGCGGCCGCCGCCAACCTGCGCCGAAAGGCCTTTCACGGCACTATCCGGACGATCCCTCTCGGCGTCGACCCTCCGACGGAGGGGTCTCGTCCGCACGACGGAACCCTGGCTGGCAGTACCGAGGGGTCGCGCCTGCGCGTGGGCTGCGCTGGGAGGCTCGTGACCGAGGGGGGTTTCCACACCGCAATCGAAGCCGTGGCCAGCGAGCCCAACTGGGAATTGACCATCGTTGGCGACGGCCCCGAGCGTGCCCACCTGGCTAGCCTGGCAGCCAGCCTAGGCGCCTCCGACCGGGTCGACTTCCAGGGCCACCGCTCTCAGGACGACGTAGTCCACTTCTACCGCTCGATCGACGTCCTGGCGGTCCCTTCGGTGCCCATGCCGGGCCTCGAGGAGCAATTTGGCAGGGTGGCCGCCGAGGCGATGGCGGCAGGCGTACCGGTCGTGAGCAGCACCTGTGGGTCGCTGCCAGATGTGGTCGGGGATGCCGGGCTTCTCGTAACACCAGGCGACACAGAGGGCCTGAGAGCCGCACTGGCCCTGCTGGCCGACCAACCCTCGGTCAGGGCGCAGCTGGCTCAGAAGGGCCTTGAGCGAGCCCGTGTCTTCAGTTGGCAATCTGTCGCCAAGGAGCAGCTCGCTCTCTACCGCTCCGCCCTAGGTGGGCCAAGCACGCCGCAGCTCGCTGGCTATGGAGCAGGGGGCAACCGACGGCCCATCGTGGCGGTGGTCGTCGCTTACGGCGGCCCCGAGATGCTCGAGGCCGCCCTTGCGAAGCTGGAAAGCACTCAATCAGCCGCCCAGTCTGTGTCGGTGATCGTGGTGGACAACTCCTCCAACCCGGCTGTAGAGGCTTTGGCGGAACTCCACAGTGCGTGCTATGTCAACCCAGGCAGGAACCTGGGCTTTGCTGCTGCAGTCAACCTCGCCCTCGCGCAAGGTAGTACTGACGACGCCGACGTCCTCCTCCTCAACCCGGATGCAGAAGTAGATGGCAGCACCGTCCTGGCACTCCAGCGACGCTTGCACTCCGAAAGCCGTCTTGCGTGCGTCGCGCCAGCACAACAAGGCCCCGATGGCGAGGAGCACCGCGTAGCTTGGCCCTTCCCGAGCCCCGCTCGTTCGTGGGCGGAGGCCGTCGGCCTCGGCAAGTTGGTCGACCGGCATGATTTCCTGATTGGCTCCGTGCTGCTGCTCAACCGTACAGCAATCAACGAAGTGGGTCTCTTCGACGAGACTTTTTTCCTCTATGCAGAAGAGGCAGACTGGCAGGAACGGGCGCGGGCAAAAGGATGGGGCGTCCGCCTGTGCCAGGAGCTGCACGCCCTGCATGTAGGCGGAGCTACCAGCAGCGATTCTCCGGCGAGGCGGGACGCTCTTTTCATGGCAGCCCAGGAGCTCTATTTACGCAAGTGGTATGGGCCGGTCGGGTGGCATGTAGCGCGCGCCGCAGTTATCACAGGCGCTTTGGCCAGAGCTTTGCTGCTGCGCGGCGCCAAACGGAGCGCGGCGCTTGACAGGGCCAGGCGGTACGCCGCCGGGCCGTTCCGTCAGGCATCACTCCTACTCAGACGGCCATGACTCCAGGCACCAAGAAGCCCGACATCTCCGGCCTGCGTGTCGCACACGTAGTTGCAACCGACGCTTTCGCGGGCTCAGAGCGTTACGCAGCAAACCTCGCGATCGGCTTGTCTCGTGCGGGCGCTGAGGTCACCCTGATAGGGGGGGACCCTGGGCCAATGCGCAGTGCATTAGCGGAAGTGGGCGAGGACGTGGTGCACCTACCCGCTTCTGGACTGACAAGCAGTTGGGCTCGGCTCCGCAGGCTAGGAAAGCGAGACATCGTGCACGCCCACTTGACTACAGCTGAGGTGGCGGCGGTACTTGCCTTCCCCACTCGGTCACATACGGTGCTTGTCTCCACTCGGCACATCGCAGCAAGGCGCGGCTCCAGCATGCTCGGCCAGATAGCTGCGCCCGCTGTGCGCGCTCGGTTGGATGGGCAGTTGGCCCCGAGCACGTACGTCGCCGAACGAATAGACGGTCCTTGCGTAGTCGTACCGACGGGTGTAGCTGATGCTGACCAAGGTACGCACGACCAACCTGTAGTCATAGTGGTCCAACGGCTGGAAGCAGAGAAGGACACCACCACGGCGCTGCGAGCGTGGGCGGCCTCGGGCTTAGCGGGCCGTGGCTGGGAGATGCTGGTCGCAGGGACAGGCAGTGAGGGCGAGGCGCTCCACGAGCTTGCGCTAGAACTGGGGATCGAAGGTTCGTGCAACTTCGTCGGCCGCGTCGAGGACGTGCCCCAGCGGCTCGCGCGGTCAGGCTTGATGCTCGCGACGGCCACTTGTGATTCCTTCGGGCTGGCCGTTGTGGAGGCGATGGCCTGCGGACTACCCGTTGTGGCGGCGGCCGCCGGTGGGCACTTAGAGACGATCGGCCCTGTGGCAGGTGCAGCGCTCTTCCCGGCTCGGGATTACATCGCGGCAGCAGCCCTTCTGCGCCGTCTAGCAGAGGACGGCAGTGATCGCGCTGCGTACGGGGCACAGCTACGGGAGCGACAACGCCACGAGTATTCGCTGAGCGCTTTCGTCGACCGGGTGGCCGCCTGGTACTTGGACGTGCTCGGCCCACGCAATTCCCGCTCCTCGCAGGATCGTGCCGTAGCCGGGCAGCTGGGGTTGCCATGAGCCGTGGCGCCTACGACCACTCCAGGCAGATTGGACAGTACCTTCTAGCGCTCCTGCGAGACCCGCCTCGGGTTGCCGATGTCCCCGACCTCGACGACAACGACTCCGACGACCTCGTCCGGGCCGCGAACAGCCACGGCGTGGCTGCGATGGTGCACAAGGCCCTTAACGTCACGGGCAAGGCGTCGAGAGTGGCACCTCAGGCAGGTCAACGACTAGCCCAGTCCCGTTTCGAGGCTACGGCTCAACACCTCCAAGCCTCGGCAGACCTCGGCAGGCTCGCAAGCACGCTCGATGCTTTGGGTGTGCCATGGGCGGTCATGAAAGGCCCTGCCGTCGCCTACCTAGGCTACGGGGACCCCACCGTGCGCTGGTCGTGCGACCTGGACATCCTGGTGAGGCCCAGCGACTTCGGGAAGGCGCTCGATGCGCTCGTAGCCGTAGGCGCGACCTTGCTCGACGTCAACTGGCAGCTCCAACTCAGCCTGATGCGCGCGGAGGCGAGCCTCAGGTTGCCTTTGGGCACGATGCTGGACCTGCATTGGCACCCGGTCAACAACGCGCGCGCGCGCTCGACCACGCGGCTCGACATCGACGACATCCTTTCTCGACGCCGCCTGGTCTCTACAGGCGGGGGACTACCGCTGATGGCCCTGTCCCCGGTTGACAACATGACCTTCGTCACCCTGCACGCCTCGCTCTCGGGCGGCCACAGACTCCTATGGGTGAAGGACATCGAGCGCCTGACAAGACGAGATCCGCCCGACTGGGGGAGACTGGCTCAGAGCGGCACATCTGCCGGCGTCGGCCTGCCAGTCGGCATGATGCTCCGGCGAGCGGTCAGACTGCTCTCCGCAGATGTGCCATCCGAGACAGTCGACACGCTCTTGCGGAGCCGCGGTCGAGTCAGTCTGTGGTCTCTTGCGGAGAGGACGGCGGCACCCCGCCCACTTGGTGGCGCAACCAGAACCGGCACTGCCATGGTGTCGTCGCTCCGGGGCTCAACCGGGGAGACGGCGAAAGCCCTCGTCGCCACCACCAGTCTCCACGCCCTGGCCAAGTGTGGGCTAGGACGTCGAGCCTCAGGAAAGCTTGCCCGAAACGACCAATATCAGGGCAACCCGCTCCATAACGCTCAAGGCGGTGAGCAGGCCAAAGAAGACTACTTGAGAGCCATCGTTGCGGATAGACGAAGACCTTAGACGCGCAAAGCGCAACCTTGGCCACCAGATGCTTCGTCGCGCGGCTGGCCACCCGAACCTGCGCTACCATGCATATGTAAAGGCGTTCCTCCCCCTCAGGCAGCCAGTAGGCGCTCCGATGAGTAAACACAAGCTATGGACCATTTCAACGCGACCCAGCCCCCCACGGGCCTAACCGCTGGACGGCTCAAGGCCATTGCCCTCCGCCAATGGTGGGTGGTCCTGGCTTGCGGGATAATCGCTGCCCTTGGCGCAGGCGGATATGCTGACAGGCGGCCCGTTCACTATATCGCTGACATAGTTGCAAGCACCGGAGCACAACCGGCCTCCACGTCTGGTCAGTCAACGTCCTCCCTCCCGTTGCCAGACCCTGTGGCCGAGGCCGAAAGCTTCCAGGTGATGAGAGCCGCGGCATCGGCGGCGGCTAGCTCACGTGTGAACGTGAGCGGGGCGGTAAGCCCGGACGGCACACAGGTCGAGCTAGCCGTGCAGGCACCGACCCGCTCTGCGGCGACGCGAGCTGCCAGGGCGGCAGCAAGAGCCTTCGTGAAGGTGCGGGTGCATGACATCAACGCAGAGGCTTCCGCGCTGTCACCACAGCTACGCGCCCTTGGCGCGAAGATAGCGCCCCTCGAACGTCAGGTGACATCGAGCCAGCGAGGAGCGGGGAGTACGGGCAACCTCAACACGTCTTTGCCTACGCGGTCCTCTACGGAGCTAGCCGTGCTCACCAACGAGTACACGGCCCTCTACACCGAACAGGTGCAACTACAGCTCGCCGCGCAATCGGCCCAGGTAGACCAGACGGGACCCCTTCCTGTGTCGTCCTCGGGAGGCGGTAAGAAAAAGCTAATCGCCATAGGGTTTGGCGTAGGGCTCCTCGCTGGTTGCGGCCTTGGGCTTCTGCGTGACCTGTCGAGGGACCGCCTGACGAGCGCATCCGAGCTACCCGAGCTCACCCAGCTGCCACTCCTGGCAGAGATCCCTGACAGCCCGCTGCGACGCAGAGACAATGTGATCCGCTCCTTCGGTGGGACCTTGGGAGAAGCCGCCCGAGAGCTAAGGACATCGGTGTCCCTGGCCCCCGGAGGCCGCCCGGCCAAGGTGCTCTTGGTGACCAGCGCGGCCAGTGGAGAGGGTAAGTCCTTCTTGGCGGCGAACCTTGCCGTCGCCTACGCGATAGGCGGCGCCCGTACGGTGCTCGTCTCGTCCGACCTCCGGCACCCAGCAGTCGAAAAGCTGCTCGGTGCCAGCACTGACCAAAAGGGCGGCTTAACGACCTTCCTGAGGGACTGGCCAGCAAGCTCACTGCTGGACAACGCCGGGGCCGAGGCAAACCGGCAAGAGACCAACGCCACTTCGCCCAGCCACAGCCCCGCCATGGCCTTAGTCGGCACGCAGCTCGAAGGTCTCGCTTTGATGCCAGCCGGGCCTCTCGCGCCCAACCCGGCCGACCTCGTCGCTTCACGCGCCATGATGGAGCTCGTCGGGTGGTTGCGTGCCAACAACGATGTCGTCATACTCGACAGCCCGCCGCTGCTGGCCGTGACCGACGCTGTCGTCCTGAGCAAATACGTGGACGCGACCGTCCTTGTCGTAGCGAGCGGGCATAGTTCGAAGTCAAATGTCCGTCACGCCATAGCCACCCTTGAGCGCGCGGGTACCCCTGTCGCGGGGTACGTGCTCAACAGGATGACGCGCTCCTCGCACGTGCACTACAGGTACGTCAACGCCCGCGGCAACCTCAATGGGAGCGTCTCCCGTGTGCCGGCCAGCACGCGGGCCGCTTGGAAGTAAGGACAACGTGAGCTCTGCGGCCTTCGGGCACCGGGGCCAAGGATATGGTCTCCGCGGAGCGGGCCGGATGCTCGCCTCGGCCCTTACAAGTGCGGTAGCCTTGGCAGGGGTTACTGCGCTCGGCATATTGACAGTCCTTCATCGCAGTTATGGACTGGCTGCCGGCGCTCTGGTAGCTCTCGCTGGCATCATCTACGCCGACCCCTTGCTCGTTCCGGTAGCAGCCTTCCCTGCGACATTGCTCATCCAACGAGCCGGGGGCGGAGCGGGTGCCGGACTGGCCCTCTGCGATCTTGCTGTGGTGGCCGCGGCCGCGGTTGCGATCACGAAGATCCGCTGGGACGCTGCGCCAACCCTTCGCAGGGCGCTTGTGCCCGTCGCCGTCTTCGAGGCTGTCATGCTCCTCACCGTCATGGCCAACCCCAACAAGCACGATGCGCTCGAGTGGGCACACCGCATCGAAATGCTTGGCGGTACCCTCCTCGTGGGATGGGTAGTTGCGGCCTCGGGCCGCGCCAAGCAAGCGATTAGCGCCCTGCTCGTGGCCTCCATGGTTTTGGCCCTTCTCACGCTTGAGCACGCTCTGACACTTCACTTCAAACCAGCCCAGTTCGGCCTCTACCAAAAGAACTTCATCGGTGCGACCATGTGGATGGCGTTCGTGCTCGCGCACCTCAACCCCTCGTGGATTGCTGTACCAAGACGCCTGGCGCGAGCAACCAAATACTTGTGCGGGCTGGCGCTCCTCGCATCCCAATCCAAGCAGGGCATTATTGCGCTTATTGTGGTCCTTGTCTACACAACCGCCCGCCACCCCAGCATTAGGCGCCGCTCCAAGCTCCTGCTCGCTGCCATAGTGCCGTTGGCACTAGGCGGCTATTTCATTATCACCAGAGAGGTATCCAACCTCAAGGTCAACCGTTTTAACAGTATTGGCGTCCGCGTCGATGTATCCTTTCCGGCAGACTTCCGTGTATGGGCTACAAGCCCTATTTTTGGGCACGGGATGCGATGGTTTTACCTGCCACAATTCTCAGGGTCGCAATATGGTTTTCAATATATCCAGCCGCCTAACATTTTCGTTGAAACTCTGGTTGCCGGGGGGATCCTAGGTATAATCGCGTTGGTCCTCCTCCTAGGCGGGTCGACGCGTGTGCTCCTTTCCATGCCAGCCGAGATCAGCACAATAGCCCTCGTCCTTGTGTTGGGCCGGGTCGTGGAAGCAATGTTTGACATTTATTGGACATCAGGTGGCTTCCTGCTACCCTGGCTCGTCGCAGGGCTAGCTGTTGGCACCTGGGACAGTGCCGTTGCCGGTCGTGCACCGGTCGCACGCCCTCTCGGGATCGCTACCGGCACGACATGAAATCTCGTCTTGCCTTCTCCATGGCGGCGGGGCTGACGTTTGCCAGTGTCGTCCTGGCACTAGAGACGTCAGGTGCGTTTACTCCGACGACTGTGCAGACTCACACCACTACCGTCCCGACGCTTGCCGGTACAGCGTCAGGGCCAGGAGGCAGCGTGAGCCCACCGAGTGCCGGTACCGTCACACCGATGTGCGGGGACCCTCATCCCGGCCCCTCTCTCGGCCCCGCTCCTTCATTGACCTCCGACCCGGTCCACGTTATTGCGGGGACGTTTGCCGTCCATGGTTTCACTGTCACTCCTACCGCCATCTACGTGTTCGATGGCAGCCGTATCCGTATCTACGGCCTCTCTGGCGCCCTGGAGGGCTCCTTCGCGCTCCCGAAGGCCTTCACCGGGAGAAACGTCTCCTCTGAGAGCGGTCCCGTGGTCGACCCCTCCGGCGACATCTGGATGGATAGCTACTACGGTGGCCGACTCGACAAGTTTTCTCCGTCCGGGCGCGTCCTGTGGTCGACGGGAACCTACCCAAGTTCCTACATCGTCGGTCTCCAGACGCATGCGGGCTTTAGGGTCGGCGTAACCATCAACACAGGGCACGGGTACGAACACACACGCCTGCTCCGCGACACTGGCCGCCCGGCAGGGTCCCTTCCCTTGGCCCTCGCGGGCCTCGTTAGCCAGGATCCGAGCGGAGGCTGGCTCGTCTCGGGCGGGGGCTACGTCCGCATGTACTCAGCCTCATGGCATCTCCTGTCGATTTTTGGTGATCCCCAAGCCCCCGCTCCCAGTTACTCAGGGGCGCCTTATGGTTTCTACTACCAGGGCTCAGCGCTGCAGGCGACAGCGGGTGGGCCGATTTATACGATCGACCCAATCGGGACAATCGAGCAGAGCAGCACACAAGGCTTCCTCGAAGCCACGACCACCCTCGGCGGCAACCTCCAACTGGCGGGGGGCAATGCTTATCTCGTCAACGGCGTCCTCTATTTCATAGGTGGGGCGCCCTTCAGCTCGGACGAAAACATTTCCTCGGTGCCACTCGACACGTTACAGAGTTACCTTGGCGCTCCCAACTCGCTCGGTACCCTCGGCTGGGGAGCTGGCATTACTTCAGGGTCACCGGGCAAGAGAGTTGCTGGCAATTATTTCCCCTACGGTACAGCGCCGGAGTTTTACGCCAGCTTCGTGCCCACGTGGGCAACCAAGTCCGCGCACCTCCAGCTGGCGTACTCCATATGGAGCGCCGGCGACATCGCCAACGGCACATACCCCCCTTCAAAGACGATCTCTCTGCCCCGGACGCCCAGAACGCTCGCCCGCGTCCCGTTGGCCGTGCCAGCGCAAGACCGTGCACCGGGACCTTACGAGCTGCAGGCGAACCTGTGGTACACGGCCACGACGCCACATGTCCTGCTGGGCTCTACTTGCGTTCCGTTTGGCGTAGGTGCCCCCGGGGATTCCCTGGACTTTTCCTCGCTCCCCTCCGGGCTGGGCTTCGGCGGCCCGACCGACCCCCGCGGGGTCGTACTCAACAGCCAGCTTGGATTGAACGGCCTCCGTGGGCAGTCAATCGACTGGGCGACGTTGCTCCCGCACTGCGATGCCTCGAAACCGATAGCCGCCAGCTGCGGACCCTCGGCGCTGACGTTCGCCAACGCCCCACAGGCCTACTTCCAGGCCGCCTACCTAGCCCAAAAGGACAACGTCACCTATTGGGTACAGGTGAGCACAGGGGACCCGGTCTCCGAAACTCTCGTAAAAGAGGGTTGGTGGGGCCCAGACGTCGAGGAGGTAGTCGCTTACTACACCGACACCTCGCACTGCAAGGTTGCGGGGAACCAGTGCGCCCCGGTCACTGCATGGGAGCCTTGGAACGAGGCCAACAACACCTACAGCTCAGACGGTGCCACCTTCACCACCTTTGTCTTGGAGCCGTTCTACAAAGCGGTGAAGGCCGCCGACCCCCAGGGCACCGTCGTCGGCGGGTCGAGCCTTGGCGTCGACATCCCGTGGTGGCGACAAGTCGTGGCGACAGGGGGGCTCGCCTACATGGACGTGGCCGGGGTCCACCCCTACACGGGCAACAACGACTCCTGGGAAGAGGACGGGACCATCTCACAGGTGACACGGCTCAAATCTCTCCTGCACAACAAACCCATCTGGTTCACAGAAGTGGGTTGGTGGTCTAACGGCCCGTACAACTTCCTCGGCCAGGCCAGCACCGTCGCGCGGGCCATGGTGTGGATGAAGGTCCTCGGCATACCCGTGTGGAACTACTTCTTCGACGAGGGCGGGTTTGGCAACAATGGCGTGTCCTTCTCCCTTATCCAGGGCGCCAGCACAGACGACTACGTGAAGCCCTCCGCCTTGGCTGTAATGGAGGCGTCCCAACAACTGGCCGGCCGCAAGTACCTAGCCAGCCCCACGGTACCCATCCCTTTGACCTACGAGGCGGACTTCGGGCCGACTGCCGGCGGCACCCATAACTTGGCCACGCTCTGGACCCAAGGCCTGGATGTCACCGCCCAAGTCGACGTGCACACCACCGGAAGCTCACCCGTCGACGTTAGCGTTACGAACCAATGGGGCGACCGCCGCACATACCAACTAACGTCAGGCAAGTACTACGCGCTCCCACTCTCAAACCACGTCAGCTACATCTCCTACCCCGAAGCGGACACCCTCAGCGTCAAGGCCGTGGAGCCCTTTGGGGTGAGCCTCGCCCTCTCCTCAGTGGGCGCCACCGCCAGTGCTTCGACATCCCAGCGCGCAAGTAGCTCGTCTCTCCAGCCCTGTTGCTCGGCCCGCGACGCGATAAGCGGCAGCCCCGTCGGTGGCTGGGAGCCCGCCGGCAACGACACCTCCCCGACGATCACAGTTAGGCTCCCCCACACTGCGAGGGTCGACCGGGTTCTGGTCGATGGGCACTCCCTCGGGAGCTTGGTAGGGGACCCTCGCAACTTCACGGTCGAGGTCGAGAGCCCTGACGGCAAGTGGTCCCAGGTCGCGACGGTCGCCGGTTCGTTCTACCGGCGTGCCACCCTGGTCCAGTTTTCCCCCGTGCTCGCCCGCGCCGTGCGGGTCACGGTCCAAGAAGCCAACTACGGGGGTTACGCTGGCGGCGGGGTGCCTTCCTTCTGGTCCAGCTCGACACCGCTCACGTTGGAGATCCACGCGATCCAGGTCTACCAATCGGCCCCGAGCGGGAGCCCGCTCCAACTGGGCACCAGTTCCCTCGCCACCACGGCGACCACACAATGAACCCGCTCGGCAAGATGGCGCGCCGGCTCAGCCCCACCGCCCTTCGCGGCGCGCTGTGGGCGACGCTCTCGGCTCGGCTTGTCCGGCGTCGCCTCAAACACCAGGGCTTACAGGCCAGAGTCCCGAGGCCACCTCGGCTTGGGGCGGAGGGGACCCGGGGCGTCATAGGGGCACTCCGCCGCTTGGAGCCCACGTGCTTGGAAAGAGCGCTCGTTGAGCAAGCTTGGCTCGCCTCGCAAGGCGTAAAGCGCGACGTCGTGATAGGGGTGCTCCCAGACGGCCTCCAGAGCGGCCCAGCACACGCCTGGGTCGACGGCACATCGCGCGCAGCCGAAGCTACCTACATTGAGCTCCACCGACTGCGACCGCGACCTTGAGCTCCTGTTCGGAGCACGACGTTCCCCGACCTTCCCCACTTTTCTTTCCAGGTCGGCTTTCTCATGATCGTTGAGCGTCGCCTCCGATTGGCCGGCCCAATCGCCAGGGTGCCGGCGTCGATGGCTAACTCCTTCGCGACGTGCGGTATCGGCCTGCCAGAGCGGCGCAGCAACGCGACCCGTCAGACTTGAACTCATCGGCGTATAAGAATTCGGTGGGTCTCACTTGCCACGTACACATCCTTCTACATTTATGGCAAGGACAGAGTGTCCGGGTAGAGGGGAAGGTTCAGCCCGCCCC
>DAHWQF010000339.1 GCA_027334785.1 Acidimicrobiaceae bacterium | reverse complement strand
AATGCTTTCGCCGCTGCCTTTGCCTTCCCCGGTGCCGGGGCACCACGACTAGCGGCGAGGGACCAGGGACTCGACCACCTTGTGGCAATGGCCCTCGACCGGGGGCTCCAGGGCCACGACCAGGTAAGTGCCTTCCCTGACGACGGCGCGGTCGCGCCCGGTGCGCTGCAGCCAGGCCGCGAGGCGGGGGTCCGCGCACACGAGGACCTGGGGCCGGAGCCCCCAGGCGAAATGGCACCAGATGGTCCCTGAGTCGGTGGTGACAGCCACCTGGCCTTGTGGCTCGGCGATAGCCACGGAGGGGTGGTCCGGCTTGCGCTCCCAGAAGGGCACAGTGGCCCCGTGGAAGCCAAGCAAGGGGGCCTTGGGGGGGTGGAGGAGGGGCCGGATCAAGCGGGCCGCCCGGCGTCCCGTCAGCTGGCCGACGTAGACCGGCGGGCCCGAGATCACAAGCGCGTCGGGCTCGGAGGGGTCGGGTACCAGGTCCGGGCCACCGCCCACAGTGACGTCTACCAGGTCGTATGGCGAGAGGCGCTGGTCGACGGGCGCGAAGCTCCAGGCCCGGACGAGCACACCCGAAGCGAGGTCGATGCCCACGCAGTGGTGCACACCCGTCGAGAGGACCATGAGCCGGAGCCGGGTGCCGGGCGTGTCGAGGAGCCGGCGGCTCCTGCGGGCGAGAGGGCTCGGACTAGTGATCATCTGCTTCAATGGTGCCCTCTCGCCGCCCTCCAGGGGTGGATTCATCCAAGCCGGCCTGCCGCGTTAGGGCCAGGGAGAACATTACTTAAACTCGGGACCTACGGCCCTGTCACTCACCGGCTCACCTGGCCCATGCTCTTAGGGTGACCTTCGATGACACCCCAGTCCTTGTCTTTTGGGAGACGACCCAGGCGTGCGCTTTGGCCTGTCGCCATTGCCGCGCGTCGGCTGTGCAGGAGCCCGGCCCCGGGCAGCTCAGCACCGACGAGGGCCTGGCGCTAGTCGACCAACTCGGGCGCTTCCGGGCCACCCCGAAGGGGCGGGCACCCGTGCTCGTGCTGACGGGCGGGGACGTGATGATGCGCCCGGACCTTCTGGCGCTCGTTGGCCATGCCCGCCAGGCCGGCCTTCCGGTCGCCTTGGCGCCGAGCGTCACTCCCAAGCTAAGCACCGACTTGCTCTCGGGACTGCGTGCCCTCGGCGTGAGCAGCGTGTCGATCAGCCTGGACGGGGCCACTGCTGCCACCCACGAAGGCATCCGGGGCGTGCCCGGCCACTTCGCACAGACGCTGTCGGCCCTCCGGCGGCTGAGGGAGCTCGGTTTCAGGGTGCAGGTCAACACCGCGGTCATGCGTGCCAATGCTCGAGAACTGGCCGCCACGGCCGCCATCGTAAAGGAGGTGGGGGCAATGGCTTGGGAGGTCTTCTTCCTGGTGAAGGTGGGTAGGGGCCTCCACGAACAGGAACTGTCCCCCAAGGAGAACGAAGACGTCGCCCACTTCCTCTTCGAGGCCTCCCAGTACGGCTTCGCGGTCCGGACCGTGGAGGGGCCTTGGTACCGTCGCGTCGCGGCCAAACGCAGGGAGCTTGAGACCGAGGACCCGGCCACGACCTTTTCCCTCGGTCCTTTGTACCGCGAGCAATCGGCCAAGCTCCGCCAGTTGCTCGGGCCGCCCCAACGGGCGCCTCAGTCGCCCACCGCCGGGACGCGCGACGGCAAAGGCATCTTCTTCATTTCCCACGACGGTTGGGCCTTCCCGGCCGGGTTCCTCCCGTTCCGGCTCGGCAACGTAAAAGACCGGGACCCCGTTTCTATCTACCGTGACCACCCCCTGCTGAAAGCGATCCGTCGAGCCGAGTTCTCGGGCCGTTGCGGCCGCTGCGAGCTAAAAGACATATGTGGCGGGTCGCGAGCACGAGCATGGGCCGCTTCGGGCAACCCTCTCGGCGAGGACCCGGCCTGCGCCTACGTCCCGTCCTGATCGAAAAGGTCGCGCCAGGCCGGGCGAAGCGGCGACAACCGGGTCGCGCCACGGCCGGCCCTTTCCCAACGGAAAGGCTAGGCCTTGAACACCGTGCAGGCGCCGGCGGGCAGGCCGTTTGCGCATTTGAAAGCGGGCAGGCCCATAGTTGGGCGATGGCGCACGAGCATGGAGTACGGGGGCGCCAAGTCCACCCCGTCCGGCCCGCTCAAGTAGCCCGGCGCGCTGCCCTCCACCCCGGTGTGCCCGTACTGCCACACGATCTTGTCGGTCCGGGGGTCGACGACGATCACCCGGTCGTTGCTGTCGTCGTTGCAGATGAAGTCCCCGTTGGTCGGAACCGGTTCGCACAACGACGGGGTGTTGAGCATCCCCGGGCCGTTGCGGGGCCCGTACCGCCAGAGCAGCTTTCCCTGCGAGTTGAACTCGACGATCTGGCCGGGCTTGGAATAGTCCACGGTCACGAACACCCCAGGTGAGACTTCGTTGGTGTCCGAGGGGTACGCGACCCCCGGCGGGTGGGTGGACCAAAGGACCCGGCCCGATGTCGTCACCTCGTCAACCCAGTCGCCGTTTATCTCTGTCACCAGGTAGTTGCCGTCTGTGAGCGGGAAGGCCCCGTTGGGGCTCCCGAAACGCAAGGGAGGTTGGTGGGTGCAGTAGGTGTCCTGGATACCGAGGCGTTCCAAGGGGACGTGGAGACCGACTTTTGTGATGAGGATGCTGCAGTTTTTGATGTCGGCGATGATCACGTCGTTGTTGGGCAGGAGCATGGCGTCGTCGGGGTTGGAGAGCTGGTCGGGGCCTGAGCCGGGCAGGCCGGGCGTGCCGTAGCGCCAGAGGATCCGTTCAGGGGCCAGGCTTATGAGCGACACGACTTGGTCTGTTTCCTCGGTCGCCAGTACGCCCGTGGCGTTGGGGGTGAAAAACCCGTCGTCGGGCCTCAAGAAACCGCCGGCTGGGAGGGGCGACTTCGGGTTCGGGAACTGCCAGACGATGTTGCCGGCCGGGTTGACCACGATGAGGCGGTTGTTGTCCTCGTCGGCGATCATCACGTCGCCCGGCAGTACCGAGGGGTCAGATCCTGGCGCCAGGTTCGGCCCCGGTGCCATGCCTTGCCCAGAGGGCGAAGCAAAAGGCAGGGTCGTGCCCGGGTGGGTGGCCCCGGTGCCAGCGCGGGCACGCGTCCCGACGGTCGTCGCGGAGGCGGCGCGAGCCGGGGACCTCGCATGGTGTGCCTCCCCGCCCTGCGTCCCCGGCAACATGCTCACGACGGCGACCCCGGCCACCGTGATCGCCGCCGCCAGGACGAGCAGAGGGGCTAAACGGGCTGGCCCAGGCCGGTGCCGTTGCCCACCCGGGAGGCGCCGGGATGCCGGCGGGGGCGTGGCCATTCAGGGCCCCGAGCCTAGTCGACGAGTAACGTCGGGACCCGCTCCGGGTAGGCGCGTTGTACGAGTTGGTGGGCAAAGGCCGCCGCCCCGAACGGCGCAAGGCCGGACGGGCCAACGCCGGACGGGCCGCCGGACGGGCGAGGCCTGGCAGTTTCTCTCGGCCCGAAGGCAGCTTGGGAAACCACCGTCGCCGCCTTGGCCTCCAGGGTGCGGCGCATGGAGGCAAGGGTCCCCTTGGGCGATACACCGTAGGTGCAAAAGATGGCCACCCGTTTGCCCGGGAGCCGAGGCAGGCCCTCCAACCACCTACGGGTGGCTTTGGCCGGCCCTACCCCGGCAACGACGAAGCCCTCGACCCAGGTGCCGACGACGAGGAGGTCGCAGTCCGCCAGTTCCGCCGGCCCGACACGCTCGAGCGGGAGGGTGACGACTGGGCCGATCCGGTCAGCCAACTCGCGGGAAATGGCTTGTGCCACGCGTTGGGTGTGACCTCCCGGGCTCTCGTAGGCCACGAGCACCCGCTGTGGCCCCGGGGCGGCGGGGTGGCCCGGCCGGTGGGGACGGGCCCGAACGATGGCGCGGGCTGCCTGCCGGGCTTGGGCCATGGCCTCGACGACCGTGGAGGGCCCGACCAGGGCATCGCCGGCCACCCAGGTACGCTCCCGGAAGGGAAGCGCCGCGGCCACGAGAGCCGTCTCGCGGCCTAAGGCCAAGCGGCCCACCGGTCGGCGCCGCGCGAACGCCGGGGCCGAGTTGCCCAGGATCCCGCTCGCTTGCCAGCGCCTATCGGGGACGCCGTTGGCTTCACGACGTACCGGGGTCCCGGGCAGGCTGGCCGCGAACTCCGGGTCGGTGCGGTAACCCATGGCGGCGACCACTACGTCGACTGCCTGCACTTCTCCTCCGTCTTTGAGGACTTCGGGCCGGTCGCCGGCACGGCGCTGGACGGTACGCGACAACACGGCACGACCGACCCGGCCGTCCACCTCCTCTAGGGCGCGAAGCGTCGTCGCGAACCGCACCTCGATCCCTTCGGCCTCGGCTTCTTCTAGTTCGTCTGTACGCACGGGGGCGAAGCGACGGTCCATCCAGTCAACACACACGGCCTTTGCCCCAAGCCGGCGGGCGCTCCTCG
>DAHWQF010000338.1 GCA_027334785.1 Acidimicrobiaceae bacterium | reverse complement strand
GAGCCGTGCCGGCGGGAAATCGCCAGCCGGGCGCAGCTCGCTCGGGCCATCATGAGCACTCATCCTGTCAGCTTCGCCCCGCTCGGTCAGCGCGCCGCTCTCGCACCTGGGTCAAGACTTCCGCCAAACGGGCACGCTCCTCGCGAGAAAGAGGCCTGCCTCCTGGTCCGACCGGCAGCTCGGGGAGCTCGGAAAGCGGCGTGTGGGCCAGGCGGGCCAGCACGTCCAGCGCAGCTTCCTCTCCGGCGCCGGTGAGCTCAGAGTAGGACCGGGAGAACTCACGCCAGGCCTCTTCGTCGCCAAGAAGGTCGACCACGTCCGCGAGAAGTGGTGATGCCGCGCTGGCACCGGCGCCGGCCGGCCCGGCCCGGCCCGGCTCGACGGGGTCGTGGGCCTCGAAGCGGTGCTGCCCGGCGCCCACCACCTCGACGGTCGCGCTGCCTGGGAGCTGCACGTAGGCCTCGACGAGCTGAGGGACTGTGACCTCGAGGACGAACCGGCCGTCACCCCTCGACCAGGCCACCTCGGCGGCGCCGTACGGCGTCAGCTGGCGGCTGCGCGCGTAGCTGAGCTCACGCCCAGGGAGCGGCCGTACGGAGATCGTACGGAACCCGGGTTCGCGAGGAGCCAGGCCAGCCACGCGCCCGTGCAGGTACGCCGCCACGGCACCGAACGCATAGTGGTTGAACGAGGTCATCTGGCCCGGGTTGACCGAACCGTCCGGGAGCAGGCTGTCCCACCGTTCCCATGTGGTTGTCGCGCCCATAGTGACGGCATAGAGCCACGAAGGGCAGGACCGCTGGAAGAGGAGCCAGTACGCGTCAGTGCCGTAGCCGGCGTCCGAGAGGGCGTCGAGCACCCAGGGCGTCCCCACGAAGCCAGTGCCTATGCGGTGCCCGGCAAGGCGCACCAGCTCGGCCAGCCGCCTCCCAGCGCCGGCACGTTGGCGCTCGCTCGGCAGCAGGTCCCAGGCCAGGGCGATGGCGTAGACCGTCTGGGCGTCGCTCATGACAAGGCCGGAAGGCGTGACATAGGCGTCGGCAAAGGCCCGCCGCACTTCGGAGGCAAGCGCCCCGTAGCGGGCAGCCTCAGCGCGATAGCCAAGCAACTTGGCGGCCTCGGCCACGATGCCCGCGCAGCGGGCGAAGCAAGCGGTCGCCACGACATCGGGGCTGGCCTTGGCCGCGTGAGGGGCCTCGGGCGGTGCCGTCGGGTCCAACCAGTCCCCGTACTGGAGGCGGCCGGACCAAAGGCGGCTCTCGCCTGCCCGTGTGGCAACCCAGTCCACCCACCCGCGCATGCTTTCCCATTGGCGCAGAAGGACCCCTGAGTCGCCGAAGTGCTGGTAAAGCACCCACGGGACGACGCAGGCAGCGTCGCCCCAGGCCGCGGCCGCGGTGCGGGCGGGAGTGACGTCGGGGACGACCAAGGGGACCTGGCCGTCATCGCCCTGGTCCGCCGCGAGGTCGGCCAACCACGAGCCGAGGAAGCCGGAGCAATCGAACAGCGCTACCGCCGCCGGCGAGAAGACCTGGATGTCGCCGGTCCAGCCGAGGCGCTCGTCGCGCTGGGGGCAGTCGGTCGGTACGGAAAGAAAATTGCCCCGCATGCCCCACACCACGTTTTCGTGCAGGCGGTCGAGCTCCGCGCTCGAGGACTCGAACCAGCCCGTGCGCTCGAGGTCCGAGCCGACCACTACCGCCTCGACGCTGTCGATGTCCGAGTCGTCCACGCCGGTGACCTCGGCATAACGGAAGCCGTGGAAGGTAAAGCTCGGCTCCAGCACCTCGCTTGGTGCCCCCTTCAACCAATAACGATCGGTCGCTTTGGCCTTGCGCAGTGGCCGGGTGCAGAGCTCGCCGCCCTCCAGCACCTCGGCGTGGCGCAACGTGACCTCCTGACCGGGGCGGGCCCCGTTTACCGAGAGGCGCACCCAACCGACCAAGTTTTGGCCGAAGTCCACGACCTTCTTCCCGCTCGGGGAGACCGCCGTGGCCTTGGGCGGCAGGGCCATGAGCCGCCGCACCGGCGGCGCTTCCGAGGCAAAAAGGGTTGCCATCTCCCGCCTCACAACGTCCACAGGGCCCCACGGCCCCGCCGGCCCGTCGATGCGCAGGTCGGTCGTCTGGCCGTCGTAGATGTCGTCGGAGAGGACCCCGCTCGGCGCCGCCTCCCAGGACGCGTCGGTGCCCACCTGCTGCACGCGGCCATCTGAGTAGGTGACCTCGAGCTGGGCTAGGTACGCGAGGCGCTGCCCGTAGTAGGCCCGACGCATCTCCCATGTGAGCTGTCCCCGGTACCAGCCGTTGCCGAGGAGGGCTTGGAGGAAGTTCGGGCCGTCTACGAGCAGGCTCGTGACGTCGTAGACCTGGTAGGCGAGGCGTTTGCCGTAACTCGTCCACCCAGGGGCAAGCACGTCGGCACCCACCCGCCGCCCGTTGAGGAAGGCCTCGTAGGCACCGAGGGCGGTCGTGTACAGCCTGGCCGAGACGACCCGGCCGTTCACTTCGAACGAGGCCCGCACGTAGGGCGCCGGTCCCCCGATGCCTCCCACGTCGCGAGGCGAGACGAACACAGCGCTCCAGTCCCCGGGCGAAAGCAGGGCCGCTTCGACCCGGGCCGCTTCGCTCCATGGGGTCCAACCCTCCCCCGACGCGGCCCGCACCCGCACCACGGCTGCCTCGCGCGAGGCGAGGGGCGAGAAGGGCCAGGGCACGAGCACCTGGTCGTAGGGCTCTACGAAGACGACCTCGGGCGCACCCGGCCCCGCGCGCTCCACCTCGTAACCGGTCGGCTGGAAGACGCCGTCGCCTTCGAGGTACCAGGAGATCCTGGGCGCCGGCGTCCCGACGCCGAGGCCACTCGGGTGATGCTCGAAACGCACTTTGACGGGGACGACCGCCATCGGGCACGCCAGCCTAGCGAACGGCTAGCTTGGCTGGGTGCGTTGGGCTGTCCACGGCGAGCGGGCCATTTATGAGAGCGACTGGGTCAGGCTCTGCCTGGCCGATGTGGAAGTGCCCGGCGTCGGCCGGTTCGAGCACCACGTGGTGCGCCTGCCCCGCAAGGCGGCGGGCACGGTCGTCCGAGACCCCGGGCGGGGCGTCCTGTTGCTGTGGAGGCACCGGTTTATCACCGACACCTGGGGCTGGGAGATCCCAGCCGGACGGGTGGAGGCGGGCGAGAGCCCCATGGCGGCGGCGGAAAGGGAGGCCATCGAAGAGACCGGCTGGCGGCCCCGGGGGTTGTCCCCGCTCGTCACCTACCAACCGAGCAATGGGCTGTCGGACCAGAAGTTCCACCTGTTCTTGAGCGAGAGCGCGGAACACGTGGGCGACCCGACCGACACGGCGGAGTCCGAACGGCTCGAGTGGGTGAGCACCGAGCGCCTGAGCGGCATCGCCAGGTCGGGCGAAATGCTCGACGGCCTCTCGCTCACGGCGGTGCTTTATGCGATGGCGTTCGGGCTCTTGGCATGAGCCCTGCCCCGCTGGCGTGAGCCGTCGGGGCGAGCTGCCCCGCTGCCTGGAGCGCGAGGCGGAAGTCGTGGGGGTCGCGGCCTGGAGGGCAGCACGGAGGGCCGGTTTCAGGCCGGGCAGTACCCGCCCTTTACGAGGAAACTGCGAAGCGCCTTCACGTAGGCGGCGCCTTTCGGCCACCCAGGCAGGCCAGGGCTGAAGTAGCCTTGTTCTTGCAGGTGGCGGGCAGTAGCCCAAGTCGTCTCTGCCTTGCCGAGCAGGCACTCGTCAGCGACCCAAGGGGCGAACACCCCGAGTCCGTCGCCCATTTCGGCCCGGTTATGGGCAACGATCTGGCTGTACTGCTCCCACCAAAAGCGGGCGTCCGCCGCCACCAGCTTCAAGTGCTCCCTCGTGGTCCCGACGAACTTCCCGCCCCGCAACTCGAGCGTGCGCACGGGCATGCCAGAACCGGCGTAGGGGGCGAAGGTATACGCGAACGAGTTGTCGGCCGTGACGAGTAACGTGGTGCCGGCGTAGTCCCGCAGACGCACGCGAGGGTTGCCGATGTCTTGCCAGAGGGGCTTTGCCGACCTAGCGTGTGCCGGCGCTGCAACATAGGCGTAGACCCAGGTGCAGCAGTGGGCGCCGCCGCTGTAGGTGCCCACCAGAACGGCCGTCTCGGGGCTCGTGCCACCAAAACGTGCGACGCATACCGTGCTCCCCTTCACCCCGCCGGCGCTCCCCTTCACCCCGCCGGCCAAGGACATGAGCGTCGTGGCACCCTGGACCGTGGAAAACCCGAAGGGCGGCACGAGCGCCGCTTTGTGCACGAGCCGCCCCGAGGCCGTGACCGTGAGGCCGGCGTGGCGCACGGCGCTGAAGCCCGCTCCAGCCTCGCCGGCCACAGCAACGGCGGTGAAGGTGGCCTTTACCCCTCCCAGTTCGAGGGTAAGCCTGAGCTCGTGGCCTCCCGGGCCAGCCAGTTCCTTTGGGTGCGTGTACGCCGGCGTGCCGCAGACGAACGCACGCCTGGCTGGAA
>DAHWQF010000337.1 GCA_027334785.1 Acidimicrobiaceae bacterium | reverse complement strand
ATGCCGGTAGGGCGCTCCTCGGGTCTTGGGCCGACCCAGCTTGCATCGACCCCGCCTACAACCCGGGTGGCATCTGGGCACCTGTGCGCTTGGCTACGACCGGGCCGGTCCATATCGCCTCGCTCAGGCTGGCCTGTACCGAGGCGACGAAGAGGCGGGCGGTGCTCCAGCTCTCGGCCGTCTTCGACAGCGCTTTGCGGGGCAGCGCCGAGGTCGTGTGCGAGGCCCGGCTCGTCACGGGGAATGGGCCATCGGGGGCGAGGGGGGCGGTCGCGGCCAGTACCACGAAGCGGCTCCCCCTTATTGCTGGGCACAACCGGGCCAGTTGGCGCCTGGAAATTCTCTCGCCCGAGCTTTGGTGGCCCGCCGGCTTGGGGGGCCAACGCCTCTACGAGGTGGCCGTGGAGGTAGAAGCCGGCGGTGGGCCGAGCGACGCCCGGGTGCTTCGCACCGGGCTCCGCCAGGTGCGCATGGGCCAGATGTCCTGGCAGGTGAACGGCGAGAGAGTGCCCCTCCGGGGCGCTGACCTGGTGCCCACGAGGCGCGACCCCGCGGGCGCGACCCAGCCGGAAATGGCCCGTGAGGCGGGTCTCGCCCTCGAAGCCGGGCTCAACCTGCTAAGGGTGCACGACCACGTGGCCCGCACGGAGCTCTACGACGCCGCCGACGGGGCGGGCCTGCTGCTTTGGCAAGACCTGCCTTCGAGCTGGGCGAGCCGGCGGGTGGCACGCCGCCAGGCCGTCCGCCAGGCCCACAAGGCCGTTGGGCTGCTCGGCCACCACCCCTCGGTGGTCGCCTGGTCGGCCGGCCCCGAGCACCTGTCCCGGGGCCAGCAGGGCATCGGGCTGGCCTTGGGCAGGCTGCCCCGCGCGCTCGCGGGTGCCCCGGGCGCGTGGCTGGCGGCTGCTGCCGTCCGGCGAGCCTTCGACCGGGCGGACAGGTCTCGTCCCGCCCTCGTTCACCCGGGCACCGCCGGCTTCAGCCGGCTCGTTTCGAGGCCAGCCAACGCCGCCGGCCTCCTCCGGATGGCCTCGCTGTGGCCGTCGGCTGCCCGGTTCGTGGCCTTGCGCGCCGCGACCGCGGTGCCCGAAGAGGCTTCCTTCATGACGCCAGGGCGCTGGCCCGAGCTCGACTGGGAGCGGCTGGAGGGTCACTTCGGCATGGACCGGGCCGAGCTGCTGGGCCGGTTCCCGCCCGCTTCCTTTGCCAGCTTCGAGGCCTGGCGCGAGGCCACCCAGCGGGCTCAGGCGCAACTGGTGCGCTCTTGTGTGGAAGCCCTCCGCCGGCTGCGGTCCCACCCAGCAGGCGGTTTTTGCGTCCACCGTCTGAACGACACGCAGCCAGCGGTGAGCTGCTCCCTGCTCGGCCACGACCGCCGGCCCAAGGAGGCGTGGCTCGCCCTTGCGGGGGCGTGCTCACCGCTGCTCGCTGTCGCCAGCTGGCCGGCGGCCGCCTACCCGGCCGGTGCCAGGGCTGCCTTCGACCTGCACGTGGTCAATGACCTCTGGGAGGACCAAGAAGAACTTGTCTTTGAGGCGCGTGCGACCTGGCCCGGGGGAGGAAGGGTGTCGCGCTTTGCTGGTCGTGTGCCGAAGGCGTCTTGCCGCTTCGTCGGCCGCTTTACTGTCACGCTGCCCTCCCGGGCCGAGCTGGACGGGAAAGGCGCGGGTGGCGGTGGCGAGCGAGGCGATCGCTCCTCTGGCGGTCCCGCCGCCGCCCAGGATGAGGGGGCGGGCTCCCATTGGCTGCGCCTCCAGCTCGTCGTTTGGCGCGCTGGCGAGGTCGTTTCTACCAACAGCTACGAAAGCCGCGTAACCCTCTGGTGATAAAGCCTCGGCGCTGGTAGATCTGGCGGGGTGGCCCGGTTCCTTTCGCCGGAGTGGTTCGCAGAGCTCGCCGCGCAAGGCGCCGGCCCGGTCGGTACGGCGTCCCGCCGGCCCGACTTGGTAGTCGAGGTCGCGGTCGCGGGACTAGCCGAAGGCGAGCTACGTTACCAATTGGTGGTGGAGGGGGAGCAGGTCCGGGCCGTGGCGCCGGGGAAGGGTGCTTGGCCGCCCAAGCTGCGCCTGGCCACCGACTACTCGACCGCTGCCGGCATCGCCTCGGGCCAGCTGTCAGCTGCCGACGCCTTGGCGTTGGGCCGAGCCAAGGTCTCGGGCGACACCTCGGCTCTGTACACCTTGGCCGGTCACCTCGCCGGTCTCGACCTCCTGCCGCCTGCACTGCGGGCGGCCACGACGTTCTAGGGCGGTTTGGGCGGGATGGCTGTCTACCCGCACGAGAGGCCCGGTTGGTACAGGGACCCTGACGACCCGCGCAAGCTGCGTTACTGGGACGGGACGTCGTGGACGGGCAGGGCCAGGAGGCAGCCTCCTTGGGCGTCGCGGGCCGAGGCCCTGGAGGTGGGGTGCGATGACTTCGACCGCTCCATCGAGGGGCCGGTCCACCCCCGGGAGCTACGCCAGCCCGTGGCCAGCGGGGCGTGGTCGCGCGAGTGGCTCACCTGGCGTGGGCACCCACCCGTCGGGGCCTGGCACCGCCGGGGTAGCAGCGGGGGCGCCAGCAGCGGGTGGGCCGCTCGGCCCCAACCCGCGGCTAAGGGCGGGCAGGCCCGCCGGCCGCTCCTCGCGCTGGTCTGCCTGGTGCTCGTGGCGGTGGCCGTGGTGGTGTCGAGCGTGGCCTTCATGTCGCCTTACGCGAGGCATGAGATGGCTGTCCAGCGGGCCACCGCCCGAGCTGACTCGCACTTCGCTGCCCTGGCCAACGCGGACTGCACTGCCGTCTTGCCCAAGTACCGCGGGGTGCTGGCGAACAGCGTCAGCGGGCCCGCCGTGGCGGCCGCCGCTAGCGAGGTCGACCGGCTCCGCACCCGGCTCTCTTCGCTGCCGGTCTCACAGTTGGCCAGCGCGACCGTGATCGAGTGGCTCGGGGCGTGGCGCCACTTCACCGACTTCGAGCGGCGCTACGCGGCGATGATCGGTCGCCCCTGGCGGGATGGCGGTCAGGTCTCGCCGCACAAGCGCGTCCCGGGGGCCACAGCCGCGGTCGCACGCGCTCGTGAACAAGCCCAACGGTGGGCCTCCTTCGCTGACCAGTTCACCGCCAACCTGCGGGTGACCGCCTGCAGCCTCGGGCGACCTCCCGCCGCCTGACCGCTCTCGGGAGGGCCCCGAAGGCCCTGAGGATATGCGAAGAACTTCTTTGAAGGGTTGCGCGAGGGGGCGCCGAGGCGGGATAGTGGTACATCTAGACCCGATCCAGCTCCTGCCCATGGAGGTGCAGCGCAAGATGCTCTGTGACGTGGTGGACGACCATTTCCTCGCCAAGTACCGAGCCCTCTTGGACGCCGAAGACGAAGCCTTCGACGACCTCGAGCACGCCTACGAGGACGGCGACAGGGCCCACTTCGACAGTGATCTGGCCGCCTGGCGGGCGGCCATCGAGCGCAAGCTCTCTTACCTCCACCAGTTGGGCCTGGTCAGCCCGCCGGCCTTAGCCCACTAGCCACCCAGCCCACTAGCCTCCCAGGCTCACTAGGTGAGCAGGCCGAGGGCCGTTATTGCTTCGCGCTCCTCGACCAGTTCGGCGGTGCTCCGCTCGATGCGCTGGCGGGAGAAGTCGTTGACTTCCAAGCCTTCGACCACCTGGTAGGACCACCCGCCGGCGGTCACGGGCACGGAGGAAAAGACCCCAGCAGGGGTCCCGTAGGCGCCTTCGGACCAGACCGCCATCGACGTCCACCTGCCGTCGGCCGTGCCGAGCGCCCAGTCGCGGACGGTGTCGATGGCCGCGTTGGCCGCCGAGGCGGCCGAGGACGCCCCCCGGGCCTCGATCACGGCCGTCCCACGTTGTTGCACGGTGGGGATCAGCTCTTTTTCGACCCAGTCCAGCCCGCCCACGACGTCGAGCGCGGGCCGGCCTTGGACCTGGGCGTGGAGAACGTCGGGGTACTGGGTGGCCGAGTGGTTGCCCCATATGGCGACGTTGCTCACGTCGCTGACCGCAGCGCCGGCGCGGGCTGCCACCTGCGCCACGGTCCGGTTGTGGTCGAGGCGGGTCATGGCGGCGAAGGACTGGGGGGGCAGGGGGGAAGCGCCCTGGCCGGCGTTGTGGGCGGCGACCAGGCAGTTGGTGTTGGCTGGGTTGCCGACAACGAGCACCCGGACGCTCCGCTTGGCGGCGGCGGCGAGCGCCTTGCCCTGGGTCTTGAAGATGCTCCCGTTGGACTCGAGCAGGTCACGGCGTTCCATGCCCTTGGTGCGCGGCCTCGCCCCCACCAGCAGGGCCACGTCCGCATCGCCGAAGGCTTCCTCGGGGTCGGCTGACGTGGTCAGCCCCGTGAGCAGTGGGAAGGCACAGTCTTCGAGTTCCATCATCACGCCGCGGAGAGCCCCGAGGGCCTCGGGGATCTCGAGGAGTTGGAGCGCGACCGGCTGGTCCGGGCCGAGCATGGCCCCGCTGGCCACCCGGAAGAGCAAGCTGTAGGCGATCTGGCCGGCGGCCC
>DAHWQF010000336.1 GCA_027334785.1 Acidimicrobiaceae bacterium | reverse complement strand
AATCCACCCTGCTTTGTCGTAGGCCTTCATGCTGGGCGCATCAAGAAACGAGCGATGCGGATGCATCTCCTAATCTGCGAAATTTCTGTGTTGCCCGGGGGACTCCTTGAATAGGGACACACCCAGTTAGCGTTGCCGCGCCCAGACGGCCCAAGTACCTTCGCGGAGGTGTTGTAGTTCCTCGCCTGGCGAGAAGAACTGGCCCCACAGTTCCCCCGGCTGCTCGAGGGCTTCGTCCCTTTCATCGGGGCCGAGGTCGTCCAGCCGGCTCTCAACCCCACCGGGGAGCAAAATGTCCTCGTCCATGGCCTCGCCCCTTTTCACCGAGAGCCGGGCAGCGGAGTTCATGGCAACCCCGCCGCCCGGCTGGGGACCTGGCCTAACCCCGAGGCAGTTGCCCTTGGTACACCCTCCGCGCTTTCCCGCGGATGCGCCTTCGAGCGCTTCTTGCCACCGGTTCCATGCGGTTGCGTTAGGGGCTCCTCACTCGTGGTGCACGACTCGGCTGGGCTAGACCTCATCCCGACCGTGAGGATCGGCCCGGCCAGTGCAGGCTCGGTGCACGCGGGGTCGAGACGAGGTGGAGAAAACGTGCCGCTCGCCTTTGCCCCTGGGCCGGGGCACGCCAGGAAGCTAGCTCGCCGCTGGCGCGAGCAGCCGTCTCGCGCGCCCGAGCGCCAGCAACCTGCCGTACGGCTCGTCCACCACGAAGCGGTACGCGGCTAGAGGGTCCACTGCTGTTGGCGACACGCTCGTAACCTGGGAGGCAGTCAAGTCCTCTGCGAAGTCCATGGCTTCTATGACAAAGAGCCTCGCTGACTCAGCTTCTGCGATGTCGTCTGGCGTCCATCGGTCGGCCATGTCGTTACCTCCCGCCCAAGTAGCGCGCAATGACCGGCCCTATGTCAATAGGAAAACCTGTGGATTTACAAAAGGCCCTTGACCAGCGGTTGCAGGCCGTTATCCACATATCCACAGCCGCTCGACCGGCGAGGTCGCCGGCTATTGCTACGGCCAGAGCCGGGCGGTCCCGACCGTACCGGACGTTCTGCTGGCTAGCTCAACTGGAAACAGGCTATCCAGCCGGCCTACTAGAACGCCCCAGTGCCACTGGGCGTGCCCATGCCGGTCGGCCCGTCGTAGCCCGTGCCTGCGGTGCAGAGGTAGGCGAGGCTCGGGTCCGCGAAATGGCCGTGACCGGCGCAGGAGCCGTTGGAGCCGCTGGTGACATCGTTCAGGTCCGGGTTCGTTGCACCGAAGTTGATCTGCGAGCCGGCATAGTACAACCCTTCTGCCCCGTCGGGGTACGAGGAGGGCAGGCCGCCGACGAGCACGTAGACACCCGCGATGATCTGAGCGGAGGCGCTGGTGCCGCCGAAAACCAGCCAGCCGGGCTCGCCGTAGGTGTCGTAGACGTTGAGGCCGGTGTAGGGGTCGGCGTCGGCGGCGACGTCCCCGACGGTGCGGTAGCCCGAGCAGCCGGTGTCGGTCTGCCAGTCCGGCTTGGGTATGACCGCCGAGCAGCCGCTGCCTGTCCCGGACCACACGGTCTCCTCCCAGCCCCGGCTCGTGCTGCTGTCCACGCTCAAAGAGGTGCCGCCGACGGCTATGACGCTCGAGGCGGCGGCCGGGAACTCTGCCCCGTAGCCGTTGTCACCGCTGGCGGCGGTGACGGCGACCCCGGGATGGTCGTAGTACTCGGCGGCGTAGGAGCCCTCGGTGCTGAACTCAGAGCCGCCGTAAGAGTTGCCGATGGCCGCCGCGCCGAAGGAGGCCGCTGTGTCCACCGCGGTGCCCAGGTCGGCCAAGTTATTGGAGCCCGCCTCTACGAGCACGATGTTGCACTCGGGGCAGAGGGCGGAGACCGCGTCGAGGTCGAGGGATATCTCTTCGGCCCAGCTGGTATTGGCCTGGGGATAGGAGCTTTCGAGGCCGTCCTGGTTGACCTTGGCGAAGCACGGCCCGCTGCCGGACAGGTCTGGCCTGCCGGTCGGGGCCTGGCACTCGGCGATGTTGCCGAGGTCGTTGTTGGCATCGGTGCGGTAGGCGACCAGGTCGCTATAGGCGTTCGGGTCGTCATAGGCGTCCACCACGGCCACGGCCTTGCCCGCCCCGTCGCTCCCGGCGGCAGCGACCAGGGCGTACGCTTGCTGGAGTTCCGGGGCGTAGTAGCTCACGGGCGGAGGGCTGCTGTGCGGGTTGTGGCCGCCGCCCGGGCCCTTGTCAGTGGCCACCGGCACCAACTGGACCGCGTCACAAGCGGCGTAACCGAGCGCCGGTGTGGCGCAGACCCTTTCGCTCATGTAGGCCAAGCCCGTCGACGAGGGCTGTGCCCCCGCCGGGACCGGCACGCCGCCCCACACCAGGCCCAGCAGACCGCCAGCCAGCAGGACCGTTGCCAGACGCCTAGACATCATGTGCTCCCTTCGACCATGTGGCACCGCCGACCCTTCGGCGTTGCCAGGACCGAACTACCTTTCATTGACGCCTCGGTCCGACAGCTTTTGTGACACTGCCGCGCCGACCGGTTGACCCACCAGAGCCGAAAGTCACTTGCGTTTGTCAGGAGTTTCTGACCGCAGCGATTAGGAGCTCCTCATTAGGCGGACAGGAGACCTCGGAGTGGGCAATTCTCCACCAGGTTTGCGCCCTGTCGGCGCCGCAAGTACCGGCTAGGGGCGCCAGCTTGGCCTCCGCTACCGCCGCTTGGGCGGCCGGGGCCGCCCTCCCGACCGAGAGCGACGCTGCGACCTAGCCCATCTTCGTCAGCGCCACCGCGAAGTCGCGCTCGGGCAGGACGCGCTCCTCACGCCGGCAGGTGCACCTCCCCCGCCCTCCGACGAGGAGGCAGCAAGGTCGGGCCGGCGCTCCCCCGCAGCACCAGCGGCTCCAGGCGGAGGCGCTCCGAGAGGGGGGTGGCCGGCCCAGTCTCCCCGTCGTAGAAATGGAGGACCCGCAGGCGGTACCAGATGGCAGCGGTGTCGATCAGCATGGCCCCGCACCGACCTCCACGACACCGTGCTCTGGAACTGGTGGCGCAACCTGACCGGCACTTCGACGAAGTCCTCGTAACCCAGGGGGCGGGCGACGGCGAACAGCTCGAGGACGAAGGCGAACCGCTTTTTCCAGCATGCGGGGGACCACCGCGGCGACCACGTCCGGGCGGACGAGCTTTATGCCGGTCTGGGTGTCCCGGAGGTCGAGGCGGAACCCTGCCCGCACGAGTTGGTTCTAAGATAGCGCCGACCACAGCTAGGACCACACCGAACGCTGCCAGACCAGTCCCTGTTGACCGTTGTATTTTGGCAAAGCTCCTTTCGTACAAAACCGTCAGGGCCTATTTCTTACCCATCCAGGGCGCCTCCGCGAGCACCTTTGCGAGCAGTTCTGCCTCGATGAGGAAGTTTGCCGATGGCGTTACCTTGCCGGACAAGTAACTCGACAACCCGAGGTTGCGACGTGCCGAGCCGATCGGCGAGGTAGCCTTCGAGCCTGCCCGCGGGTTCCACGCCACGATCGGCGACGGGCCGGAGGGACGTTTGGTGTCGGTCAAGGGAGCTCCCGAGGTCGTCCTCGGCCGCTGCCGGCGGTGCCGTTCCCCAGAGGGCACCCTTGAGCTTGACGGCCGGCCCAGGCGTCTGCTCCAGCGCGGAATAAAGCGGCTCGCCGGCCAGGGCCTGCGAGTGCTAGCCGTGGCCGAGCGCAGGGTCCTCGTGGTGGCTCGACCCCTTGCCACCGCCGCCTGCCTGCGGGCCCGCGCCGTCGGCGTTCAACCCGACCCTCGCCGTCGGCGCCCTAAGGGGGCCTTGGCCGGGCGAGCCTGGGCGGCCCTTCTCCCGGCCGGGCCGTTGGCCGAGTTTGCGCTCATTGGCGCGGCAGCACTCCTCGCAGGGGCCATGCACAGCCCGATCGCCTCGGTTGCCCTCGTGGTCGAGCTCACCCACAGCGGCCTCGCCCTCCTCGTGCCGATCGCCCTCGCCGCAACGGGCGCGACCGCCGTCTCCCGGATCCTCGTGCCCGCCACCCTCTACACCGCTGCCGGCTGGTGGCAAGCCGGTCACTCCCCTCACGCCGACCCGGCCCACCGACGGTCCCCTCGTCGCTTGAGGCTCGGCGGAGGCCCGAGTGTAGCCTCTCCGGTCGGGACCGTTCCGAAATCTGTCTCATCTGTTGATTCCGACGAGCCCCTAAACCCGGGGACATCACCGCGGCACGACGATATCCCCAGCATAAGCGACTCTACGCGACCCTGGTTTGACTGAAAAAGCCTTGCTACAGCTGCACTTCGCACTCGTCGCGAAGTAGCCACACCCAAATCGTCTGGGCTCTGCTGGACGCAACCACCCGTTCTGGCGAACAGTTCGCGACCCTGTGCGCTCCTCGGCCGCCGAAGTGTGCCGGCGGCTCAAGGATGCGTTGGAAAGTCCCGGCTTTTCGCAGAGCTCTTTCGCGTCCCTGAGTCGAGTCGGCACCTCGCGGCCTCGGCTATCGAGCTACATCTCAGGCAAGGTAA
>DAHWQF010000335.1:653-4528 GCA_027334785.1 Acidimicrobiaceae bacterium | reverse complement strand
CCCGGGTGCCCTCATGGCGACCCGGGCTTCTTCAATTGGCCTGCCCGTCAAAGTGCCCAGGGCCTGGTTCACGAGCGCGACCTGAGACTGCATTTGTTGGCCCATGGGCGTCCGCAGCAATAGCTGCACCAGGGTGCGCTCGCCTTCTGCCCGGTACAAGTGCCGGGCGCGCCCGCCCTGTAACGATGCCGTGAGCACTTTTTCGAGCAAGCCGACCAGGCCCGCGGGTACGTCGCCCGCCAAGGCAGCGGCTTCGAGCCTCTCAGCAGCTAAGCGGCGCTCGCCCTCGAGAGCCTGGGATGCAGCCCGAGCTTCCGCCGCGGCGAGCCCTTGTTCCTCCTCGCTCAGCTGGAGCGCCGAGACGTCCTCAGCTCCGTTCAGTGCCTGTCCCCCAGGACCGCACGAGCTTCGTGCTCAAAGCCACCCGTCTCTATCGGGCAGTGGATCCCACATTCCTTGGGGGCGTTCGACTCCCACCACCACCGCCCGGCCCGGTCGTCTTCACCCGGCTTGACCGGGCGAGTGCAGGGGTCGCAACCGATGCTCGTGTAGCCATTGGCGTACAAGGGGTGCACTGGGACCTTGTTGGCTTCCAGGTACTCCCAAACTTCGTCCTTGGCCCAGTCGGCCAAGGGGTTCAGCTTGACGATCCCGAAGTGGTCGTGGTCTAGCTCGACTTTGCGTATGGCGGCTCGGGAAGCCCACTGGTCGCGGCGCAGGCCGGTCACCCAGCAGCCCAATGACTGGAGGGCTTGGACCAACGGCGCGACCTTGCGAAGGTGGCAGCAAGTGAGCCTCAGGGCCACCGAGGCGTAGAACAGGTCGCGGCCATGGCGAGCCTCCATGGCGGCAACTTCGCCGGTGTCGGGCCGCAGCACCTCGAAGCGGGCCTGGGGGTAGTGCCCACGTACCTGCTCGATGAACTGGTAGGTCGCGGCGGGCAACCGCAAGGTGTCCACGGTCAGTACGCGCACCTCGGGGCAGAGCTTGGCTGCCATGTCGAGCACCGCCATGCCCTCGGCTTGGTAGGCCGTCACGACGGCCAACGCGTCGCCAAAGGCCTCGATGGCCCAAGCGATCACTTCCTGTGGCTCTTTAGGGTCGAGGTCAATGGCGATCTCACCGATCTCGAGGTCGTCGTAAACTACGCGCTCAGGCACTTCCTGTCCTAACCTTCCTCCCACTTCCGGGGCGTTAACTCGCTTGGGCCCGTTCAGCCGCCAGACAAAGCGGGCAGGACCGTCAGTTCTTGGCCTGGGGCTACAGGGGCGTCCAAGCCGCCCAGGCTGCGGACATCGTCCTCGCCCAGGAAAAGGTTCACAGAGGCCGCCACCGTCCCGTCCGGGGCGAGGATCTGCTCGGCTAGCTTGGGGTAACGCTGCTGCAGTTCGCCAAGCACAGCGCGCACGCTGAGGCCGTTCACCTCGAGCAGGTCGGAGCCCCCGGTGGCCTCGAGCAACATCCCGGGCACACGCACGAGCGCCTTTTTGGTAAGCGCCTCTTTTTCGCCCACGGCCCGGGCCTCGCCGGCGCAGATGGCCCTCAGTTCGTCGTCGTCACGGCCAGCCAGGAAGTCAGCGAAGCTGTAGGCACCCTGGCGCCCCGCTTTGGCCGCCAAGAAACTACCGACCAGCCGGCAGAGCACTTCGGTTATCTGGTCGGTCGGGATGCGGCGGAGGATGGGCGAGCCGATCGCCGCGTCACGCCCCAAGCGGCCTCGTAACCTCAGGTTGTAGGCCTGCAGGCGTGCACCCGTGGCGGGGTCGGTGGCCGTCGTGCCCTGTAGGCCGATATCGGCGACCCAGTGGTGAGCACAGGCGTGAGGGCACCCGTCTATATGGACACGCAGGTCCGCCACCGCCTCGGCCCCGAAACGTCGTTCGAGCTCGGGCAGGATGTCTTTTAGTTTCCCCTTCGTCTCGGACACCGAGTAGTTGCAGAACCGGTGGTCGGTGCACGCCACGGAGCGGGCGTACAACTTGCTTTTCCGCGGCTCGAAACCGATAGCCTCTAGCTGGCCTACCAACCAAGCGGCCTTGCCCTCGGGGACGCCTGTGACGATGAAGTTCTGCGAACGGGTAAAGCGTGCTTCGCCCCCGAAGCTACCGAGCAGTTCCCCAAGCGCGACGAGCTGCTCACCGCGCACCCATCCCATCGTCACGGGCACCCCCAGGTAGACGAACCCTGGCTGGGCTTGGGGGTGTACCCCGAGGTGGTCGTCCTCCCGGTCCGGCACCGGGGCCTGGCCGTCTTCGAGCCGGTGGCCCAGGCGCTCCTCGACCAGGGCCCGGACGCCGTCTGGGCCGTAGTCGTCGACCATGAACTTGATGCGCGCCTTTACCCGGCTCACCCGGTAGCGGAGGTCGTGCTGCCAAACGTCGGTGACGGCCCGCAGCACCTCGATCACGCCTTGGGCGGGCTCCGCCGGTACGAACACCCCCATGTCCCTAGACAGCCGTGGCGTAGCCGACAGCCCCCCGCCGACGCGCACGGCAAAGCCGGGGCGGCCCTCCTTCAGCACCCCGACCAGGGCCACATCGTGGATCTCGGGGGCGTTGCACTGAGCCGGGCAGGCGCTGATCGTGTACTTGTGCTTGCGGGGTAGGTCGGAGTACTCACGGTTGCCCGAGAAGAACTTGGCCACCTCGGCTACGAGGGGGCTCACGTCGAACAGCTCGTCGCGGTCCACGCCGGCGACAGGGCAGCTCGTCACGTTGCGGACGGTGTCCCCCTCGCCCCCCGCCGTCGTGAGCCCCGCCTGTTCGATAAGGCCTAGCACCTCGGGGAGCTCCTCCAAGCGCACCCAGTGCAGCTGGATCCCCTGCCGGGTCGTGAGCTCGCCGTAGTCCTTCCCGTGGCGTTGGGAGATGTGCCCCAAGGCCACGAGCTGGTGGGGCAGGGCCCGGCCGCCGGGCACCTTCACCCGCACCATGAACGTGCCCACCTTGGGCTTGTCGTGCATGAGCCCCCACCAGGACAAAAAGACGATGTCTTCTTCGGGCACCGCCTCGTAACCCCGCGCCGCCATGTCCGGGATCTCATTAATAATGTCGAGCGGGAACTTCTCCCTCTTGTGACGCTCGATCGAGTTGCGTTTCAGCACCAGGTCCCAGGTCGGCTCTTTGCCGGCCACCTCCCTGGCTGCTGCTGCCCTGGCCGCCAGCTCGCTCGCTAGCACCTCACCGGCCGTTGCCGGCTCGACCGTCATGGCCATGAGGCCTACCATAGCAAAAGCCGACCTTGTTGATCAACTTTTATGGGAATAGCTCTCGCCCTAGTCGGGAGGTCGCAGCACAGCGGCCGAGGAGGCGGCGACGACGCCAGGGCACCTGGTGCTGGGAGAAGCCGAGTTGTTGCACCTAAGACCACCTGGCCGGCAACCTGCGCCATCGCGATTGCCCCAGACCTAGCCCGAGGGCCGCCTACCGGGCGGCCCTCCTTGGCTGGCCGTTGGGCCGGGCACGGCTTTTTATGGCCCGCGGGCCGAAGGTCGTCGCGCACTTCGGGCACCAGAAGCCCTGTTCGAGCTCGGTCCCACAGGCGCGGTGGTAAAGGACTACGCCTGGCGCAGCGCCGGCTAACCACCGGTCGCCCCAGCGCATCAGCGCGACGAGGGCCGGGGAGAGCTCAAGGCCCATCTCGGTCAGGCGGTACTCATAGCGCGGCGGGTGCTCCTCGTAGCGGGCCTTGGCCAGGATGCCGCGGTCGACGAGCTTGCCCAAGCGGTCGGAGAGCACGGGCCGAGCGATGCCGAGGTCGCCCCGGAGCTCTTCGAAGCGACGCAGCCCTCGGAAGACGTCGCGCACTATGAGCATCGTCCAGCGGTCACCGACGAGCTCGAGCGTCTTGGCGATGGAGTCGAAGGGCTCGTCCCG
>DAHWQF010000335.1:0-643 GCA_027334785.1 Acidimicrobiaceae bacterium | reverse complement strand
TCGCGCACTATGAGCATCGTCCAGCGGTCACCGACGAGCTCGAGCGTCTTGGCGATGGAGTCGAAGGGCTCGTCCCGAGCTGCGGCCACACCCGAGGCTACGTCCTAGCCGCCCGGGGGGCGCCGTCAGTTCGTACCCCGAACTCACTCTGGCTAACCTGTCGCCATGCCCACCGATAAAGAGCTGTTGGACGCGCCGCTCGAAGAGCTCTTGGCCGCGGCACGAGCCGTTCGCGACCGCAGCTTCGGGCGCCGGGTCACGTACTCGCCAAAGGTCTTCATCCCGCTCACCAAGCTCTGCCGGGACCGCTGCGGCTACTGCGCCTTCGCCCAGTCACCGGCGAGGCTCGAGGCGCCCTACCTCCGCCCGGACGAGGTGCTCGCGATCGCTCGCGCTGGGGCGCGGGCCGGTTGCCACGAAGCTCTCTTCACCTTGGGCGAGCGGCCCGAGCTCCGCTACGAGGTCGCGGCCCGCTGGCTCGCCGAGCGCGGCTACGCCTCGACGGTCGACTACCTGGCGGCGATGGCCAAGGTCGTCGTCGAGGAGACGGGCCTCCTGGCGCACGCCAACGCGGGGGCGCTGGACGAAAAAGAGCTCGCCACGTTGCGGTGTGTGGCGCCGAGCCAGGGGATGATGCTCGAGA
>DAHWQF010000334.1 GCA_027334785.1 Acidimicrobiaceae bacterium | reverse complement strand
GCCTTGTCGGGCCTGGTCAGGGGTGAGGATGTCAAGGGCGACGACGGCGTTGCCCGCGCCCGCCTGCCCCTCGTAGACGTGGTGACGGCGGGGACCGGCCGTTCGAAATCGAGCCGGCGCTATGCCGAGTCGGTCACAGGGGGGCGGCTCCGCTACGTTGCGCACGAGGAACGAGACGACGGGCCCTGGCACGAGCTCAGGATCGAGTTGGAGGACCCCGCTTCGGGCCTGGCTGCCGAGGTCATCTACCTGGTGCTCGTTGGTAGCGGGGTGCTGCGCGCTTGGGCGCGCCTTCATAATGCCGGGGCCCGTCCCGTCACTGTGTCGTCTGTAACTTCCTTTCTCGCGCCTGGGTTGGCTGGCCCGGAGGGGCTCCTTGAGGAAGTGGACCTCTGGTGGGCGGACAACGAGTGGCTGGGGGAGGACCGCTGGCATTCCCGGCCCTTCCGCGACGCCTTGCCGGATCTGGGCTTGGGCGCTCACGCCGGCGCCGATCCCCGCGGCATGTTCGGGCTCACGAGCGAGGGGAGCTGGCCCTGCGGTACTTACCTTCCCATGGGCGCGGCAGTCAACCGCAGGACAGGCCACACATGGCTGTGGCAGGTCGAGCACAACGGGGCTTGGCACTGGCAGGTGGGAGAGAAGGTGGTCGCCGGCAAGCGCGACGCCTACCTTGCCCTGCTCGGCCCGACCGATGCCGAGCACCACTGGAGGCTCACTCTCGCCCCGGGCGAGAGCTTCGAGACAGTCCCAGCTGCGCTGGCCGTGTCTGCTGAGAGCTGGGAAGCCGCAGTGGGCGCGCTCACCCGCTACCGGCGGGCGGTGAGGCGCCCCCACGAAGACCACCGGCGTCTGCCGGTTATTTTCAACGACTACATGAACACGGTCATGGGAGACCCGACCACCGAGCGCCTCTTACCGCTAATAGACGCAGCCGCACGGGCCGGCGCCGAGTACTTCGTTATCGATGCCGGCTGGTACGCAGGCAAAGACGAGCACTGGTGGGACACGGTTGGTGCGTGGTCGCCGTCGGTGAGCAGGTTCCCGGGCGGCATCAAAGAAGTGCTGGAGCACGTAAGAGAGCAGGGGATGGTGGCCGGCCTCTGGCTGGAGCCAGAGGTGGTAGGGGTCCACAGCCCCGTCGCCGACGAGTTGCCGGTAGCGGCGTTTTTCCAAAGGAACGGGGAGCGCGTGGTCGAAAACGGGCGCTACCAGCTGGACTTCTCCCACCCTGCCGCCCGCCGGCACCTCGACACGGTGGTGGACCACCTGGTGGGCGACCTCGGTGTCGGCTATCTGAAGATGGACTACAACATCAACATCGGGCCTGGTACCGACAACGGCGGGGGCAGCACTGGCGCCGGTTTGCTGGCGCACAACCGCGCCTTCCTCGCATGGGTGAACGAGTTGCTCGACCGCCACCCAGGTTTGACGATAGAAAGCTGCGCCTCGGGCGCCATGCGGAAAGACTTTGCCACCCTTTCGGTTTTCCAGCTCCAGTCCACTAGCGACCAGCAGGACTATTTGCTCTACCCGGCCATTGCGTCGGCTGTGCCGATGTCGGTTGCCCCCGAGCAGGGCGCCGTTTGGGCCTACCCTCAGCCGGGCTGGACGAGCGACGCTATTGCCTTCACGATGTGCAACGCGCTTTTGGGCCGTGTCCACCTCTCCGGGCACTTGGACAAGATGTCGGCAGCCGAACTGGAGCTTGTTGCCGACGCGATCGGTGTCTATAAGCAGCTGAGGAGCGACCTGGCGCGCGCGGTGCCGTTCTGGCCGCTCGGGTTGCCGCGTTGGGACGACCCTTGGTTCGCGTTGGGCATGCGTGCCCCCGAAGCGACTTACGTTGTCACTTGGCACCGTGGGCCGATCGGGCGGTTGGCCGGTGAAGCGCAGGAGCCTGCTCTCCTCGTTCCTCATATGAAGGGCAAGCACGCCTCGGTAGAGGTGCTTTACCCCACTGCTGGCGCCGGCGCCGAGTGGCACCCGCAAACGGGCGAGCTCATGGTCGGCCTGCCCCGGGTCCCGTCCGCCTGCCTGGTGGCCTTGAGGCAGCCCGCACGGCCGGCCTCTTCCTGACCCGCGCTGGCGCCTCCCGCGAGGGCGCGTGGATCTCGGGGGAACCGCCGAGCGAGGAGGTCATGGGCTCTTGCGCAGTTACGACCTCGGCCCCGATGAGCCAGCCGAGGAGAAGCACCGATCACGCTGAGTCTTTGGCCGCAGGGACTGCGACTGCTTTCAGCCAGGGCCGGGTGAGGACCCATGATGGCATGGGGTCGAAGGTCTCGGCCGACTGGAAGAGGAAGCCGGCCTGGCTTATGGCACCCGCAATGTCGCGGTCCGGGTGGCAGCCGCCGCTGAAGCATGACCACATCGGCTGGAGGCCCCGCTGCCACTTGGCGAAGCCGTCGTCGGCTCGTACGTGTTCGAGCACGGCGAGGACGCCGCCAGGACGCAAGACACGCCGCACTTCGGAGAGGGCGGCGGAAAGATCTCGCACGCTGCAGAGCACACAAGTGCAAACGACCGCGTCAAAGGTGGCGTCCTCGAAGCCGAGCGTCTCAGCGGCATCGCTCCTCACCTCGACCGGGACCGGGGCGTTGGCCGCCTTGGTAGCCAAGCGTCCCCGCATCCACGGGTCGGGCTCGGCCGCCACAACCTTTCGCGCCGTTCGGAAATGGGTCAGGTTGGCGCCGGTCCCTGCGCCGACGTCGAGCACCAGCCCACCGATCCCGGCCAGCAAAGCGGAGCGATGGGCACCCAGCACCGCCCGCTCGAAAGGCGCTGTCACGGGGTCGTAAATGGCAGCGAAGAGCCGGTGGCCTCCCCTTTGGTTGAAAAATGGAGCGCCCTGGCGCCACCGGCTCTTTCCTTTCGCGTCGCGACCGGCGTCCCGGGGAAATCTTTCCACTTCTTTAAACCTAGAGCGCCTGGGCCTTTGGCGCGTCCCGTGCCTTCTGGCCCAGGACTTGCTCGAACGCCCATGCGTTGCTCCGGTCCCACTCGAGCTCTTGACAGAGTCGAGGATTGGAACGATAGTGTAACTTGTGCCCACTACGGCGAGCTCTGGCACAGCCAACCTGCTCCGCCAGCACGGCGTCCAGGTGACGGCTCAGCGCTTGGCTGTTTTGCGGGCGGTGACCACCCGGCCCCACGGCACCGCTAACGAGATCGAAGAGCTTGTACGGGCTGAGATCGGCGCGGTGTCGCGCCAGGCGGTGTACGACGCCCTCGGGGCGCTGGCCGACAAGGGCCTCATCCGCCGCATCCAGCCGGCGCGCTCGCCAGCCCGCTACGAGGACCGGGTAGACGACAACCACCACCACATCGTCTGTCGCACCTGCGGGTGCACGGTAGACGTCGACTGCGCGGTAGGGCACAGGCCATGCCTACAACCCGCCGATGACAGCGGGTTCGTTATCGACGAGGCCGAGGTCGTCTACTGGGGTTCATGCCCTGACTGCCAGCAGCCGGCAGGAGACCGGGAGCTAGTGCGCCCGTAGGACCAACCACACGAGTAGAAAGGAGCACCATGAGCAATCAAGACAGCGGCGGGGCCACCACCGTGTCACAACAGGCGACGCCGTCCGCCAAGTGCCCGGTGATGACCCATCCCCAGGCGGCCACCGGGTCGATGGCGAACCAGCACTGGTGGCCCGAACAGCTGAACCTGCGGCCGCTTGGCAAGAGCTCACCTCTTATCGACCCGATGGGCGAGGGTTTCGATTACGCAGCTGAGTTCGAGAGCCTCGACCTGCCAGCCGTGAAAGCAGACATCGTGAGGGTGCTCACCACGTCCCAAGACTGGTGGCCGGCTGACTTCGGCCATTATGGCCCGCTTATGATCCGCATGGCCTGGCACAGCGCCGGGACTTACCGCATCCACGACGGCCGGGGCGGCGCCGGCTCGGGCACTCAACGCTTCGCACCCTTGAACAGCTGGCCCGACAACGCCAACCTGGACAAGGCGCGCCGCCTGCTGTGGCCGGTCAAACAGAAGTACGGCCGCAAGCTCTCCTGGGCCGACCTCATGATCCTGGCTGGCAACTGCGCGCTGGAGTCGATGGGCTTCAAGACTTTCGGTTTCGGCGGCGGGCGTGAGGACGTGTGGGAGCCAGAGGAGGACATTTTCTGGGGGCCCGAGACCACCTGGCTCGGCGACGAGCGCTACAGCGGCGACCGTCAGTTGGCCAACCCCTTCGGTGCCGTGCAGATGGGCCTCATTTATGTGAACCCCGAGGGCCCCAACGGCAACCCCGACCCCGTCGCTGCCGGCCGGGACATCCGAGAGACGTTCTACCGCATGGCCATGAACGACGAGGAGACGGTTGCCCTCGTCGCCGGCGGCCACACGTTCGGCAAGACCCATGGCGCCGTCGACCCCGCGCAGTACGTGGGCCGAGAGCCCGAAGGTGCGCCCATCGAAGAGCAAGGCTTGGGCTGGAGGAACACCTTCGGGACGGGCAAGGGCGACGACACGTGGACCAGCGGCTTGGAGGTCATCTGGACGAGCAACCCGACCAAGTGGGACAACGGCTTCTTTGAGAACCT
>DAHWQF010000333.1 GCA_027334785.1 Acidimicrobiaceae bacterium | reverse complement strand
GGCGTCCAGTAGCGCCCACCAGAGGTGGCCATGGCCGAACGAACCCGGAACCAGGTCATTGACGAGCCCGAGCAGCCCCACGATCACGAAGAGGATGCCGGCCCGGCTCCCGCCGGACCAGTCCAAGCTGCTACGTCGCTCGAGCGGACTGGGGTCCTGCCCACCAGGCCGCGCCGGCCCCTCCCGTCTAGTGCGCGCGCGAGGCCGACTGTCCATGTCTCACTTTCGGGAGCTTTGGCGCCGGCCTTGACCGCGGGAGCCCTCAGACCCGGCGTGGTCGTCACGCCCGTGCGTACCCGCGCTGACCTGCGCTCGCGCCGCGGCAGCGAGGAGCGCGGCCTCTTGCGGGTGGGCAGTCACGGCTACCACGAGGTCGGCCGGCGCCCTACCGACCTAAAGCCGATCGCACAGCGCCGGCCGGATCAGGTCCCCGGGCCCGTCATGGCGTCGCCGACGACGAGCGCCCCCGCCCCGAAGGCTTGCGGCCAGGGAGCCAGGGCGGTGCCCAGGCGTGAGAAAGTGACGAAGAGGACCGACGCCGAGCCTTCGTCCCCGGCGCGCGCCCGCTTCGCGATGTGACGCGATGTGGAGAGCTCCCTCTCCGTTGTGCTGCCAGCCGGGTCGAGGGGGTCTTTGTATGAGGTCCCGGCGATCACCGCCCCGGCGTTCAAGTCGACGGGGGCCGCCATGACCTGAGAACCGCCGGCCTCGAGCACGGGCACACGGGAGATCGGTCCGTGGCCCGCCGGCCCCCGACGCCGGCCGGGGCTCATCGCCGGGTGCGTGGCTTGGGTAGGAGCGCCTTCACGACCAGCACCGGCCCGCTCCCAAGGGCGCGCAACTTGTAACGCCCAACGGCAGATGTCTGTTTACCAACAATGCGTAGACGACCAGGTGGGCGGGCGGGTCCGTCGGTTCGACCAGGACGCCGGTGCCCTCCACGACGGTTAGTACGTGAAAGCTCTCGCCGGCGGCGTCCTCGGCCACCGCACCGGGCGGTAGGTAATAGGACTCGTCCTGGTATAGGGCCAACCGAAGACCGAGCGCATGTAGGCCTGTCGGGGATGGCCGTGGACGGAGAGATTGCCACCTCCGAAGGTGTCGAGGTAGTCGAAACGGATGGGAAAAGAAATGCCGAAGGTGGCATGCACGGGAGAGCCCAGCATTTCCTGCGGCTGCGAAGAAACGGCGAGCTGGCAAGGCAGTTCCACGAGAGGCCCGCTTGGTCGTCGCCATCCCTTCGCCCCTCGGCTGGCCGAGGTTGTGGCCCTCGCCGGAAGTGACCGACGCTCTTCGTCAGCGCGCCCGCACTAGCTCGAGCGCCACGCGGTGGGCACGGCGGTCTTGGGCAGCGGCACCCGACGATGGCATCGTTAGCGAGGCGCCGAGGCCTCGATGGCGAGCCATCCAGGTACCTGCCGGCGTCGTCTACCGGATCTTTGGCCCAGGATCTTTGGCCTGGAAACGCTTACAGAGGGCGGGTGCCACGCGCGGTGTCCTTAGCGGGGGGCGACGTCCTTAGCGGGGGGCGACTGCTCTGGCCACGTCGGCGAGGTAGGGGCAACTGGGCGACTCCTGCACCGAGCGGGCAAAAAGCCAAAGTAGCACGCGGTTCTCGTCGAGCCCGGCCAGGGCCGCCAGGCGTCTCGCGAAACCGGCAGGGTCGGTGCGCACGCGCTCTTCGCAGTTGAGCATGTGCTGGAGCACGTCGTAGGCCGGGTCCCCGACGTAGGGTTTGGGGTCGATCACGAGCCAGGGCTCCCTCTCGGCTGCGAGCACGTTGCCGGCGTGGAGGTCGGTCACCAAGAGAGTGTTGCCCGACCGGGCCAGCGAACGGAACAGTGCCATTGCCTCTCGGGCCAGCCCCGGGTCGAGCGCCGGCACGTTTCCTGCAGCGACCCGCCTTTCGTAGCTGCGCGCCCACTGGTCGCACATCTCGGCGAGAGGGCGAAAAGGGTGACCAGGCGGTGGCTCCCGCCAGAGCCGGCGGAGGAGGCGGGTGATCACCTCGTCCTGCCCCTCCATGGGCAGCCGGGCCAATGTGCTGCCGGGCCGGCAGCGCTCAAGCAAAAGGGCGACCGACCCCTGGACCCGTTCGCCGGCGAAAACCCGTGCGGTCCCGTCTCCGTCCCACAACTGTAAGCCTTCGAGTTCGTGCTCGGCCTCGTAGTGGGGCCAACCGACCTTTAGGACCGCCTCGTCACCCGACGCCAAGCGGACCGGGGCGACCCAGGCCGTCTGGCCGCCGGGTATGAAGGGTGCGCCGACGGACAAAGACCACTTGTTCGCCAAAGCCTCGATCTTCGCTGGCAAGGCCTCAAGCCAGGCACGCCCTCCTGGCTCGCCGGCCACGCTCTGGAGGGCGGGCGGTAGGCGGAAGCTCAAATCGTCGTCACCTACCCCGGCCGGTGGTCCCCACCGAGGCGATGGTCCCACCGGTGCCACTCGGCCATCGAGGCCTCGGGCCACACCAAGCAGCGCACCGTAACCTCACGGTAGTCGGCCCGGCGCGGGCGGCCCCAAGAGAGCGCCGAGGTGGCACAGCACGGCGCCGGCGACCCCTGGTACACCAGGGACGCGAAAAGCTAACCGACGTGCGCCGGCGGAGGCCACATCTGTCAGAAATCGGCGCGTTTTCGCGCCAAATACTGATAAATGTGCGGCTAACGATTTGAGATCGGTGAGTTTTTGGACCGGCCCAGGCCACCCATCGGCGGATCTACCGGCCCAGGCCGTCTTGCCGGCGGCTCTGCCGGTCTTGGCCGCCCATCGTCGGACAGGGAATAGGCTCGCACACATGGGACGACGCTTGCCCCTAGCTGTTGCTGCCATTTTGGCCGTCCTCGGCCCAGGAGCGGTGAGCGCGGCACAAAGTACTTACCTGGTATGGGCCGAACCTGCAGCCACCTACACCCCGGTCTACAGGTTCATCCTCTCGGCGCACCGGTCGCTGGACATGGTCATGTACGAGTTGGGCGACGAGACGGCGGAGCACGACCTCGCCGCGGACGCGGCCCGGGGCGTAGACGTGCGCGTGTTGCTGGACAGCGCCTACCACGGCGGCTCGTACAACCAGCCAGCCGCGGCGTACTTGACGGCCGCCGGCGTGCACGTGAAATGGGCGCCGTCTTCAGTGATAGTGCACGAGAAGACCATCGTCGTGGACGGCCGGGCGGCCCTCATCATGACCGGCAACTTGACCCGCAAGTACTACTCGACCTCGGCCGACTTCACCGTGGAAGATGCCAAAGCCTCCGACGTGGCGACGGTGGTGCGGGCCTTCGACGACGACTGGGCCGGGGACCTCACCAAGAGCTGGTACGACGTCCCGGTGCGCGGCCAAGAAGGAGACCTCGTGTTCTCGCCTGGCTCTGAGGGCGCTCTCGTCGGGCTGCTCCGCTCTGCCAAGCACAGCGTTGAAACCTCGAGCGAGGAGATGGACAACTACGCCGTCGAGGGCGCTTTGGAGGCCGACGCTCGCCGGGGCGTGGACGTCAAGGTCCTCATGACCGAGGACGACTATTGGGACAAGGCCTTCGCTCAACTAAAGGCGGCCGGCGTCCATATACGGCTCTACCCTTACGCGGCCAAGGCCCTCTACATTCATGCCAAGGCGATCGTGGTAGACAACAAAACCGCCTACGTCGGTTCGATCAACTACAGCACCGCGTCCTTGGTCTACAACCGGGAGCTTGGCTTGGTGACTTCCAATCCCGCGGTGGTGAGGCCGGTGGGACAGGTGTGGGGGCGCTGGTGGGCAGCGGCCCCCATCAAGTACTCCTGAGCCTCAGGCGCGCGTTTCCTCGAAATAGTGGCCGCACTCAGCTTGCGTTACCTCGCCGGCCTCCCGTAGTCGCAATGGCCTCCGAGCTCGGTTATTGCTTTGCACGCCACCGGAGCGCTCCTCGTCAGGGCCAAGGCCGCGTTCCCTCGCGAGTACGAGACCGAGGAGGAGGGCGATGCCTAGCCCCTTCGAGGCGCTGCCCCTGCCACTCACGCCGGCAGAACCCGACGCCGCCTTTGCCCAAGACCTTTGCGCTCGCGTCGAGCGGGCGCTCGACCCGCCAGCGCCTCCATCACGGGATCGTCCCTATGCAGGCCCGCCCGAGGCTGTTCCTGGCATTCGTTCGGCCTCTGGCAGCCTTGACGGAGAAATGGAGCGCGCTCGGCCTCAGGACTGCTAACCTGGGCCTGTGCGCTGATCTATCTGGGTAACGCCTTCCATTTCTCTTGACTGTGTCGTACCTGGAGGTCTTTGTTGTCAGCGCCACGTTTCCCTTCGCCGCACCTCGCCACCCTGACCGCTACGGAGATCAGAAAGGAGCTCGCCGGTAGGGATGTCTTGGCCGGCCTTTCGCTCTTGGTCGGACCGGGTATGAAGTTGGGCGTCGTCGGCCCCAATGGCGTCGGCAAGTCGACGCTACTGCGCATCCTGGCAGGGCTCGAAGCGCCCACCTCTGGGCGGGTGGAGCTCGCGCCACCCTCGGCCACTGTCGGCTATCTAGCCCAGGAGCCAGAGTGCCGTCCGGAAGAAACGGTTTTTGGCTTCCTTGCCC
>DAHWQF010000332.1 GCA_027334785.1 Acidimicrobiaceae bacterium | reverse complement strand
GACCGTCTGGAATTCCTGGAGGCCTGCCAGGGAAGCTTTGGACGAGAGGGCACCGGCCCACTTACCGCCCTTTTGGACGGCGATCTGGCCCCCGTAGGCCCACAGTATCGGCAAGCCCGCGTACCAGTACTCGCCGGGGAAGTAGAGGGGCGAGAAGTTCTTCACATTGCGAAAGGCATTCTTGAGTGCCGTACCATCGTTTATGAGCTGGTCGATGGTCTTGGGGGCCGAGTGGATGCCTGCCTTGGCAAACATGGCCTTGTTGTAGATGACAACCCGGTCGCCGGCCAACAGCGGCACCCCGTAGAGGCCGCCCTTGTACTTCGCCGGCCCCTCGAGGCCGGCCAGCCAGTTACTGCTGTTGGGCAGCTGTGACTTGTACCGAACGAGGTTTTCCAAGCCGCCCGAAGCGGCGAAAAGGGCGACATCGGTGTTGCCTATCTCCATGGCGTCGGGGGGGCTTGAGCTCGCCAAAGCGGCGGTGAGCTTGGTGGAGATCCCCGACCATTGCTGGATCTCGATGTTTACTTTCCAGCCCGGGTACTGCTTTTGGAACGCGGCATTGACTTGGTTGGAGACTGCCGGAGTTATCTCCCCGGTCATCAGCCACACGGTCAGCGTATGGCTGGACTGGGCGTAGGCTGTCGTAGCTACTAGCGGGCTGAGCGCTGTCACTGCGGCGAGAGCCACCGCAGCGGGTACAGTAGTGATCCTCTTCACATGTTCCTCCCTAGCCAGAGGCCGCGTCGAGCTAAGGGCCGTGCGGTCGTGGCCTGATCGCTGGTCTAGACCACTGTGGTCTAGACCACTGATGATGGCGCAACCGCGTGCCCTTGTCAAGGGGCCCCGCGAACTTTTCCTCTCGGGGCCCGGTGCGTCCTTGGACCGACGACCCTGTGAGCGTCGGCGAGCTCACTGGGGGCACCCGTCATCGACCTCTTAGGCGCCCCTCACGGCGGCGGCTATACGGCGGCTATACGGCGGCTATACGGCGGCTATACGGCGGCTATGCTATACGGCGGCTATGCCGACCACCGCTGACGGGGCAAAATGCCTCTCCCTTGCCGCCAAGCTGGCTCCCCCGAAAGCGAGCACCCTGCCGTCGTGGAGCGCCACGTAGTACCCGCGGCCGTCGCCCGGCGCGGCGATACCGACCACCCTTGAAAGGGCACCAACGGGCACGCGCCCGTCTGCCTTCGCGTCCCCAAACGCGTAGACGCGCCCGTCTTTCGTCACGAGCCAGTAGCCGCGCCCGCCGTGGGTGGCCGCCATCCCAACGATGGGCGACCTAAGGTGCAGTCGTCGGCGCGGCCCGTAAAACTTGGCGTCACCAAAGGAGTAGACGGCCCCGTCTTTGGTGGCGACCCAGTAACCCTGGCCGTTACGTGTTGAGACTATGGCCACCACGCCGAGGCGCACGTGCCGCGCGGGCGTCCCGTAAAACTTAGCGTGGCCAAAGGAATAGACACCGCCGTTCGTCGTCGCCAGCCAGTAACCTTTGCCCCCGTCCGCCACGGCCATCCCCACCACTTTGTGCGAGAGGTGAAATGGTGCTGCCGAGCCGTAAAACCTTGCATGACCAAAAGAGAACACCCCGCCGTCAGCAGCCACCTCCCAGTAACCGGTGCCACCCGGCCAAGTCTCGATGCCCACAATCGGTTTGGCCAGGTGGATCCGGGCTGCCGAACCGAAAAAGCCTGCCCCTCCGTAGGTGGTCACGGCCCCGTTGCTCGCCGTCTGGAGGTAAGCGGTGCCAATGCTTCGCGGGCCGGCGAAGTGGGCGGGGGCCTCCGGGAGCGCGAAGGCCAGCGGTTGGGGTGGCGCGGAAGACATTATCTCGGTCATCGAGGTCACCCCGTTGACGATGGCCTCCGCGGCTCCCATTGAGGGGTGAGGGCCGTAGTTGCCCAAAATGTTGTCGCGGTGGTCCCAGCACCCGCTGGCCAACTGGCTCTGGCCACAGTCCAAATTGGGGCTGCCAAGGCCGTCGTCGTACATCCAGTCGTAATCGGCCAACAGCGCGGTCGCTTCGCCACCAGCCCAGTTGGAACCCCAGGCAGTCCCAGAGGGCCCGGCCGGGTCGTTGTTGGCGGCCGCCCCGGCCTGCGCCATTGCGTCGAGTTGCGAGGACAGGCCCACAAAGCCTGGAAGCCCTCGGTCAACCCGCTCGAGATCTGCCAGCACGAGGAGTTGTTGGGCGACAGTCAGCGAATCGTAGTCGGAGGGGAGCTCGAGTAGCCCCACCCCTTCGGCGGAGCGCGCCGAGTCTATGGCTGCGACTACCGCTTGCTGGCAAGCAAGACCTGGGCCGACCTGGCACGCCTCGTCCATCACCTGGGTGCGGGGGATGTTGGCCGGCGGATTGGCGAGAGCGGGCGAGAGCGACTGCGCCGAGGCGCCTGCGCCCCAGGAGGGCAGGACCGTGGCCGCGGCAGCCAGCACCGCTGCGGCGTTGCGGCCGCGCCCTATTGGGCGCAACCAGCCACCGCCCCGCTTGCGCCCGGCCAGGACCGACCGGCTCGTCGCCGTGGACTCGTCCTCGGCAAGCCTGCCGGGGACCGTTACTCTTGTCGTTTCGTCGGTGGCCTCGACGAGCACGCGGGCATCACGGCGAAGTCGCCGGCCCCGTTGCGCCCCGAGGTGGGGACGTACCGATAGATCAGCCACTCCGTGTGTCGCCTCCGGCCTTCCGACATCCGACCCGATAGGTTTCGGGCGCTCGCGACCTGGGCTTTAGGGAGGCCGCCCTAGAAAATGGGATAATACGGGCATTAACGCAATAGGCGAAGACACCGGAGCGTTGGCAGGTGGGCCAGAGGACCGCGCCGGGCTACGACACGCGTACAACACGCGTACGACCGACCAGACGCACCGCCGACGGAGCTGACCACAGACCGCGCACCGTGCGCCCTGGGGAGGGCTGACCAGACAAACGTGGCACCCGCCGGGTTTAATGCGATGAGAGAGGTGGAGAACGATGCGGCGCGTGAGAAAGTCCAAGGCCACTCAGGAAGACGGGACAACAAGCCGGCGCCGCCCTCGGTGGGCCTTGGGTACCTACTACCGTGCTGCGTTACTAACCGCCGGGGCGGTGGCCCTGGTGGCAAGCGCCGCCTTCGCTGCGTCGGTCGTCACTTCCAAACCTGCGCGCCAAACCGGCACCAAAAAGGAGTTGGCGTTGTCGGGAAGAGGGCTCGAAGCGCAAGGCGCGAGCGCTGCCACTACGACCACTGCCCCGGCAGCGGCCACTAGCACCACCACGACAACGTTGCCCCCAGTGCCCGAGTTGCTCTCTGTCAGCCCTAAGCCAGGCGCCACAGGGGTCGCCCCGACGGCACCTATTACCCTGACCCTATCGGCCGCGCCGCTCGCGAGTGCCCCGATGCCACAACTCTCACCTCCCGTCGCGGGCAACTGGTCGGTGAGCGGAGACACGTTGACCTTCACGCCGGCGCAGGATTGGGCCCCGTGGTCAAAGGTGCGCGTCGTCATACCAGTCACCCTCGCCAGCGCGGGACCGGTGACGGCAGCTACGCCCGAGCAGTTGAGCTTCACCGTGCAGGGCGTCCCGCTTCTTCGAGTGCAACAATTGCTCGCTGAACTGCACTACTTGCCGCTCCGCTTTGGCCCCTCCGCCACGCAATCGGCCCTGGCTGGCGAACCGACGTCCCCGGGAGAAGTTTCGACCACCCCCGAGCCGGGCAAGTTCACGTGGCGCTACCCCAACATCCCTGCGACTCTCGCCGCCCAATGGGTGCCTGGCCAGCAGACCGTGGTGACCCAGGGCGCGATCATGATGTTCGAGAACGTGGAGGGCCTGTCCGTAGACGGCATCGCCGGGCCGGATGTGTGGGCTGCACTCACCGGGGCGGTGGTTTCCCGCAGCCTCGACCCCAACCCCTACGACTACTTGACCGTGAGCGAGTCGACACCAGAGAGCCTGACCGTGTGGCGTGACGGGCGGGACATCTTCACTTCGCTGGCCAATACCGGCGTTCAGGGGGCGAACACCCCGATCGGCACGTGGCCGGTCTTCGAGCACCTCCAGTCGACGACAATGACGGGGACCGACGTCAACGGGTACCACTACGTCGTCCCGCATGTGCCCTGGGTGGCGTACTTCTACGAAGGCGACGCCGTTCACGGCTACTGGAGGTCGAGCTACGGCTGGCCACAAAGCAACGGCTGCGTGGAACTTCCCGTCGCCAACGCCCAGGTCGTGTGGCCGATGGACCCCATCGGCACCCTCGTCAACGTGAGCGCCTAGCGCTGCCTTCGTGCACCCTCGCCGGGTTGCCGTGCCGAGAACGGCTCCTTGCCCCTGGCGCCGGCCGGCGTGGCCTCCCGCTGTCGGAGGTTCTCACATTTTGGTCTTGAGCAGCACCGTTCGGACCTCCGCACGGGGCAGCTGACAGATTGGTGTCAGTGTTAGTGGCCCAGCTCCCTCTGTGTCCCACAGGCCGCTTCCATAAGCGACCCGCCAACCCAGCCCGATGTCACCGGGGGCAATAGGCCTAATAGGTGGCCCTCGCTTGGAGCTGCGGCACCGAGCACTCCC
>DAHWQF010000331.1 GCA_027334785.1 Acidimicrobiaceae bacterium | reverse complement strand
GATGCCGCGGCGAGTCGGCTGATGCTGGGGGCAACAACGTTGGCCGCGATTGGACCTATTGCCAGCTCGGTAAGCCCACCGCTCGACTGAGATCAGGACGCAGCTGTGGCCCCGAATTCGCCGGACCGGAGGTGTAGATATGAGCGGCTTGGACCTTTCCCGACAGCAGGATCTCGGGCATTGGCTGTGTGCAGCATTCTGTTACCGACGGCGTAAAGAGCCTCACAACGCTCTGCCCTCCAATAACGTTGAGTGCACGATCGCAGGGACCTGAGCATTATATGACTATGACAACGGCAGGTCACGAAGCCGACGGAAAGGGTTGCCGCGGCGGCGTAGAAGCGCCTCTGCGACAAGGGGTTTCTCGCAGGCTTCGGCTATAGCAGCCTTCGAGGATGCATTCGAGTTCACTAACGTGGGACCCAACCAAAGAGCTGTCCTGCTTGGGCCATTTAGTTAGTTGCGAAGGCGCCTGGTTATCGACTATTGAACCGAATCGATGACGTCTGATGAGCCACCGACTGCGCAAATCATCGCCGGATTATTGCCTCACTGAGACAGGACCGGTCCAAAGTTGTTCAACGCTGGGCCGAACCTTCTCAAGCGCGCCGGTCTCTTCTCGCTCTGGAGAGCCGTGACGAACCTGGGCTCAAATCATTCGGGATGTTGGCCGAAAAACGCCCATCTCCGGTCGCCGGACCAGCACGTTCTGATCGTAGAACGGAGTGCCTTGTAGCGACCCGGATCTGACGCCTTTGTTGTAGAAGGCATAGTAGGCATTGCTCCTTTGTACCGACGCGATCGTGTTGCCATCAACGACCTTGAATCCCTGCACCCGAAACGTAACTTTTCACGTCTGGCAGTAAGGGATTTAGAGGGTCCTTGGGGTTCCGCCCGCGTTGGTGTAGTAAGTCCACGTGTGCATAGCGCGCCCGGCGTTCCGGCTCGTGCTAGGCTGCCAGTGTAGTGTCGCGCAAATAGCTGGGGATTGTGTTTGGCTGTGGCATGCGCCCACCCACACCCGCCCTCGTGCTCGAAGAGACCCAACGGCAAGTGCTCGAAGCCCTGGCCAGGTCGACGACGACGGCCTGTCGCGAGGTGGTCCGGGCGCGAGCCTTGTTACTGGCAGCCGAAGGCAGGGCGAACACGGCTATAGGGGCGGAGCTCGGGGTGTCCCCGACGAGCGGCACGCAGTGGCGGGAGCGCTTCGCGGCCGAAGGGCTCACCAAGTTAGCCCAGGTGCGCAAGGGGAGGGGCCGCAAGCCCACCATCGCGAAGGAAAAGGTCGACTAGATACTCCACCTCACCCAGCACTCCAAGCCTGAGGGCCAGACGCACTGGAGCTGTAGGACCTGGCTGGCGCCGCGGGGGCTGGCCTTCAACGAGGACAAGACACGCATCGTGCACCTCGATGACGGTTTTGACTTCCTCGGGTTCAATATCCGCCGCCAGTCAGGCAAGCTGCTGGTCAAGCCGTCGAAAGCAGCCTTGAAGCGGCACCGGGGACGGCTCAGCGCCGAGGTACGTGCCCTGCGAGGGGCGAATGCAGCGGCGTTGATAACACGGCTGAGCCCCATTGTCAGGGGCTGGTCGGCCTACTACCGGGCGGTGGTGTCCAGCAGGGCTTTCGCTGAGCTGGGCTCTCATATGTGGACGCTCACGTTCAAGTGGGCCAGGCACAGCCACCCGAACAAGCCGAGGTGCTGGGTTGTCGACCGGTACTTCGGCGCGTTCAACAAAGCCAGGTGTGACCACTGGGTCTTCGGCGACCGGCAAAGCGGCGCCTATCTCCCCAAGCACGCCTGGACCGCGATCGCCCGCCACCACTTGGTACAGGGACGGCGTCGCGCGACGACCCCGACCTGGCCGAGTACTGGGCCAGGCGGCACCAGCACAGCCCTGCGCCCGAGGGCGCCGACCTGCACCTGATGAAGGCGCAGCAGGACCGGTGCCCCAGCTGCAAAGGGCCTCCTGCTCGCTGCCGACCACGAGCCACAAAGCCCCGATGAGTGGGAACAATGGCTCAAGGTGACCTGCCGAGCGCTCCGCAAGCAAGCGGTTGCCATCGAACGGGGACCTGGCAAGGGCGACCGCTCCGCCCTGCGTCTCGTGCACGCACATTGCAGGCAAGCACCGGGGCACCCCCGGCGCTGACCTACCGAGCCTGTGGGCCCGTGGTCCATTTGGGCTTGCTCGAGCCCGGTGCGGTGCAAGCCGCACACCGGGTTCTTAGGGGGCCCCGGCGCAGTAATGCGCTGGGGCTACCCGACGGCACCACCACCTTGTCCGCCGCCCTGGACGTGCTCGCCGGCAAGATGACCGGCCAGTGCCTCCCCCGCCACACCGACTAGGGATCAGCTGGCGACAGTGAGGGTGTTGGAAGTGACACCGTTGATGGTGACCCAGACGGTGTCCCCGGGCACGGCGTCGTAACAGGTCTGGCCGTTGTCGAAAGTCTGGGGGTTGGAGGAGATCGAGACGGTGTAGCTGGTGTCGCCGCCGCTGCCGAAGTCGCACGCGTAGGTGTAGCTGCCGGGCGAGAAGCCGCTGACGGTCATGGTGATCCAGCTCGGGTGGGCGCTGCTCCACCCGATGGAGATCGACGGCTGGCCAAGGGCTATTGGCGGTTCCCTCGGCGGGGGCGGTGGTGTCGTCGTTGCACAGTCAGGCACCGACAAGTCTGTATTGTGCGTGTATGGACCGTTCCAAGGGTCACCATTCATGAAGACGTTGGCGGGCGCGAAGTATTGGTCATCCCACGGGTAGCTCGCTATTAGGTACCAATAGCCGCCCGGGTCCGCGCTGCTGATCGTCGGATCGTAGGCTTTGCAGCTTACAGTCACCGTATGCCCTGCACCGATTGAGACACCTGCCCCGGAGGCGCTGTGTATGTTGGAAAAGGTTGGCGCTCCAAAATGACCTGCCTGCTCAGAAATTAATGCTCTCAATCCGCCTCCACCCACACCGTACGCCGGCATATTGCAGGTTGCCCAGTTGCCATAGTCGTCCGGAATTTGATTGCTGAGGATAGATGCTGGTAATGGCGATGGCCACGGCTTTGCGCCGTCTTGGTAAATTAGGCACTCATACATCGACTCCGTCGGAATCCAATGGCGCATTGGAACGTACAGGCCGGGATGTGAAGGCACGGCCGTGATTGTCACGAGCCAGGACGCAGGCTGCACCTGACCAACGTCGCCCGTCCATTTGACGATTCGGTCAACGTAGGTCAGTCCGGCAGCCTGGTTGCTGGTCAGAGCGTTGCTCGCGGCGCCTTTAGGCGTATGAAAATCGATGAAGTTGTCCGGCCAGTAGGGGGAGCCCTTAGTGATAGTGAATTCGTCCGTGTAACCCCCTGCGTAGGCGCCACCGCCGGTATAATAATTATCATCGGTTAGTGTTATAGTGTTGCCCACCACATCTTCGACGTACGCAACGTGCCCAAATGTCCCCCCAGCTGGTACGTTCCATTGTGCGATGTCACCGATGCTCGGGGTTTGGGATATGGTCGCTTTCCCACCGCTGTTGTAGGCTTCATTGGCCCAGGATTGGGCATTCTTAAGCCTTAGAGGGCGTGATGTCAAGCCGTTGAGGTACAACATATAACCGGCGTACAGGGTGCAGTTGTGCAGGCCTTTTTTGTTCTCGCTAGCCTGCCCTGGACCGAAGTCATCGAACCACCATTCCCCAGCGTACGGTGAGTTCTTCGGCGATGTCGGTGCATATCCATGCAGGGCGCAGCGATAGCCTGCGCTAGAACAGATATAGTGAACGCCCTGAGGTCTGTAGATGCCGGGAGCAGGGATGAGGTGTTTGGCTGGAGAAGGACGTGGATTGCTGATCGCCGACGTATCGTTCAGTATTAATAAGCCCTTAGCCTGTGCGACGTGCGCAGCGGAAACGGGCGTCCGACCGCTCGGTGTCCAGCAGTCGGCTGTTCCGTTGCCATAGGCTATACCCGTGTCAGTCTGCAAATCGAGTTGAAAGCCGCCTCTCGAAAGAGAGACCACTGCGTGCCTGATGTGGCCGGCGAAAGCGGCGATTTTCTTGAGATGAGATAGTTGTGCAATGTCCAACGTTGTTTGGCTGGTAGCTCTACTTGGGTCGACATACGCGAGATCCAGGCTTAGAGATCGGCACGTTGCCGACGGCAAGGATACGAGGGTGTAGTTGGCCCAGTGCGCGGCTGACCACGCGTAGACGAAGCGGACTCGACCCACAGTTGCTGTCGATTCTTTCGTACCCAGCAGGCGGCTAAAGGGGACTGGAGAAAAAACGGTCAAGAGCCGGGAACCCGGTGCGACGAGGATCGGCTTGCCCCCCCTGACGATAACTCGCAACAGATAGCGGCCCTCGGAGAGGCGGGGAAGTTTAATGTGACCGGTGCCGGTGCGAGCTGCATGGGAGGTAAAGATGCGAACCCACCGACCTCGTCTGCGTTCTTGGACGTAGAGGGTCGTATCCCGAGGCAAATCGCGACTGTCATAGGCGACGACGGGCGCGGTCGCTGCTTGGATGTCGGCCGATAGCAGCCTCCATTGTAGCGTGGGTTGCAAAGACGCTGAAGCTCTCGACCCCACGCCAAT
>DAHWQF010000330.1 GCA_027334785.1 Acidimicrobiaceae bacterium | reverse complement strand
CTCAACATCGCCTTGACCGAAGCGATCGCGTTGGGCCACGACTGCGGCCACGGCCCGGGAGGGCACGCCAGTGAGGACGCGTTCAGCCCGTTCCTGCCGGGTGGTTACCACCATGCCGTCTGGGGCGCCGATGTCGCGCTCGTAGCCCTCAACCTCTGCGCCGAAACCTTGGACGGCATTCGCCATCACAGCTGGTCTCTACCGAGCCCGTTTACCCCCGAGGGCGCGGTCGTTAGCTGGGCAGACCGCTGCGCCTACTGCGCCCACGACCTCGAGGATGCCTCCACCGTGGGCATGGTGAGCCCCGACGACCTTCCCGCCGAGGTAGCCGAGGTGGCGGGCCGGACTCGTAGCTCCCAGCTGCGCTGCTTCGTGAACGCCCTGGTCGATTGCATAACCGAGACGGGCGAGATAGGCATGCGCCAGCCCGACGCCGGCGCCCTGGCCGCCTTCCGAGAGTTCAATTACGAGCGGATCTACATGAGCCCGGCCTCGCTCGCCCAAAGCCAAGCCGTGGTGGCCATCCTCAGCGCGCTGGTCGAGTACTTCGCCGAAAACTCTGAGCGTATGCCGGCCCGGGCGGACACAGGCGACGACGCCGAAGCGGCTTTGCGGCGGGCGATCACCTACGTCGCCGGCATGACCGACCGCTTTGCCTTCAGCGCCGCGGTCGAACTGTTGGGCTGGGCACCCGAGAGGCTCCCGAGAGGCATCGACGCCACCGGCGTCTAGCCCGGTTGGCTTTGCCTCCACCCGCCTCAACCTCTTCCAACCATCCCCTGGCGTGCCGCTGTGCCCACTCGCGGGTCACCCGGCCGGTCAGCATCGAGCGCAGTGCCCGCGGGTGCGTGATGGCCATGAGGACATGGCCAACAACCGCGGCCACGAAGATGTAGGCGACGAGGTCGTGGACGAAGGTCGCTCCCGTACGCCACGACAGCGGCCAGAAATAAAACCACCGCATTATGCAGCCGGTCATGAGCGTCACCCCCATTACACCGAGGGTGAAGGCGGCCATCAGCTTTTGGCCGGCATTGAACTTGCCGAGGACCAGCCTCGAGACCCGCTCGCGGTGGAGCAGCATCTTGAGCCAGCGCCGGTCGGCAGCGCTCCAACGGTTGAGCCGCCGCACGTCGGCCCGGAGCGCCTTGCCCCACGGGCCGAGGAAGCTGGCAACGAGGGGTACAGGCAGGGCGAGGCCGGCGTCCACATGGATCCGCACGAGTAGTGCCCGCCGCCCCACAAGCGCGACGAGCTCGGGCACATATAGGCACGCCCCCGTCACGATCAAGATGCTGAACAGGGCTGCCGTCACCCAGTGCACCCACCGCTCCAGCCGGTCGAAGCGCACGAGCCGGCCCGAAACGGCGGGCGTTGCCCCCGCAGGAGAAGGCCGCTCCTCCGGGTCGTGCACGGGCCCGAGCTCCTCAGGAGATCGGAGCGCCGACGTCGCTATTGCTCCGGCCGACCCAGGCATTGACGGCGTACCCGCGCTGCTCCCAGTACCCCGGGTACACCTTGTCCACGACCTCGATCTCGCTCAGCCACTTGATGGACTTGTACCCGTACATGGGTGCTACATAGAGCCGGACCGGCCCCCCGTGCTCCCTCGTGATGGGGCCGCCAAGCATCCGGTAAGCCACGATGACGTCGGAGAGGCGGGCCTGCGCGAGGGTCAGGGACTCGGTGTACACGCCATCGAAGGACCTGAGGAGCAATGCCTTGGCCTCCTTGGTGGCGCCCGCTTCGTCGAGCAGGTGCCCGAGGGCGACGCCCTCCCAGTGGACCCCGGGCACCCGCCAGCCGGTCACGCACTGGAACGGCTTCACGAGCGCGGTCGATGGCATGGCCTCGAGATCCCCGAGCGTGAGGCTGAGCGGCCTCCGCACCAGCCCACCCACCTGCAGCCGGTAGCCTGCCGGCGCCGGCGGGAACCCATCGGTCACCGTGTAGAGCTGGAAGTAGTCGCCCCCCGGGACCAAACCGGCCAAGTTCGACTCGGTGCTCGCCGACAGCGAGTGGAGAACGCTGCCGATGCCCCGGGCGACAGGAGCGCCGGCCACAACACCGGCCGCCCCCACCCCCAACATGGCCACCACGACACGCCGACCGACCGGCTTCCCGTCGCGGCGTTCGCCACCAGCCTCAGCCACCGCCTCTATGATGCCAGCCACGCACTTCTCGGGGGCCGCGTCCTCGTCATGGCTCGGCCGCCCGGCCAGCCGTGCCCTTGGCTCAGTTGACCCGCAGCTCTTGGCGGACCACCCGCGACCGCCCAAGCGCCACCACCCGCTCGGCGATCTGCACGAAGGCTAGGGCTGCCTCCGACCCGGGGTCGGCAACCACCACGGGCAGGCCAGTGTCGCCACCTTCTCGTACGCCTGGCTCGAGGGGCACCTGCCCGAGGAGCGGGACACCCAGTTCCTCGGCCAGCTGTGGGCCGCCCCCCGTCCCGAACACCGCGAGACGACCGCCCGGCGTGCTCAGCCAGCTCATGTTCTCGATGACGCCTCGCAGGGGGAGGTTCAGCTTCCTCGCCATGTAGGCGCTGCGTTGGGCCACCCGCTTGGCCGCCACCTGGGGCGTGGTCACGACATAGACCTCCGACGCCGGCAGGTACTGGGACATGGACAGTGCCACGTCACCGGTCCCGGGCGGCATGTCGACGAGCAGGAAGTCGATGTCGCCCCAGTCGACGTCGCTCAAGAACTGCTCGAGCGCCTTGTGCAGCATGGGGCCACGCCAGATAACGGGTTGGGGGTCGGGTACGAAGAAACCCATCGACATGACCCGCACCCCGTGGGCCACCAACGGTTGTACCGCCCCGCCGGAGCCGTCGGGCGAGCCCGACATGCCGAGCATCGCCGGTACCGAGAAACCATAGACATCGGCGTCGAGCACCCCGACCTTGTGCCCGAAGCCGGCGAGCGCCAGGGCAAGGTTCACGGTCACCGTGGACTTGCCGACCCCGCCCTTGCCGGAGCTGAGCCCGAGCACGCGCGCCGAGGACTCCCCAGAGGAAAAGGGGTTGGCCCTGCCTGCTTCGTGGCCGAGAGGCCGGCCCGCAGGCCCGGTGGCTGCCATGCCCTCCACGCTACTGCCGTCCTCGGGGCCCGCTGCAAAGAGGCCCTCTGGCCGGCCCCCCTGGCCGGCCCCGCTGGCCGGCCCCGCTGGCCGGTCCCGCTCTCCGTCACCGCAAGCCGGGCGAGGTCGACGCACAGCTACGATAGGGGCGATGGCGCCGCTCGAAGCCGCCCAGTTCTCGGCCACGGTTGCCGCCGTCACTTCGGCCTTCGGGGACCCGACCCGCCGGCAGGTGTACCTCTTTGCCCGGGAGTCCGCGGTCGGCGTGACCGCTGCAGAGGTAGCAGAGCATTTCTCGCTCCACCCCAACGTGGCCCGCCACCACCTCGACAAGCTGGCGGCCGGAGGTTACCTGGAGGTGCAAAACGCCCGTTCGCCGCTAGCCGGCGCGGGCCGGCCCTCGAAGCGTTACCGGGCAACGGGCCCGGCCCCGGTACTGGCCGGCGCAGGGCGGGAAGACGAACTGCTCATAGCCCTCCTGGCCGGCGCCTTGGCGCTCTTGCCCCCGAGTGCCGCCGAGGCGATGGCCGAGCAAGTGGGCTTCGATTACGGTCGCAAGCTGGCTGGCTCCATGGCACCAGGGGAGGGCCAGCTGTCGGTGCGTTCTGCGCTGCGAGCGATCGCCGATGCCCTCACCGCGCACGGCTTTGCGGCCAGGGCCGAAAGGAGGGGGGCATTGCTAGCCCTCGTCCAGGACAACTGCCCGTTCTTCGATGCCGCGCAGCAGCACCCGGTGATCTGCGCCGTCGACCGGGGAATGGTGAAAGGCATGCTGAGCGCTCTCTCTGGGAGCACCACAGGTCACGCTCAGTGGTCATCGCGGGCGCAGGGTGATGAAACCTGCACCACTTCCTTGCCGGTGGGAGCGTAAACCGGGCAAAATCGGTAGGTGCCGAGACGCCCGGGAAACCCCACCTCGGCTCCGCATGGTGCTCAGCCCGAGAAACCCCTGCAGCCGGGCGCCCGCGTCAGCCTCGAACTGCCCGAGGCGGGCACCTGCGTGGCAGTGATAACAAGCGCGGATGACCAGGTCGTAGGGCTTGAGCTCCTCGACGAGGTGAGGGACAACGAGCTCCCCGGAGGACTCACGCTCGACATGTTCATGCCGAGGCCGCAGGGCGTCTACCACTGGCTGTGCACGGTCGCAGCCCCTCCGCTCGGCCAGAAGGCGGAGCTCGAACTGCTCGGCAAGCCCACCTTCGTGCAGCGCCGGCTGGGGCAAAGGATGGATGCCTCGGCGCAAGCGCAGGTCAGGCGGGTGCGCGGGGGGCGCAAGGCCAAGGCGCAGCCAGCCCTTGTTGTCAACGTGTCCCGGGGGGGCATGAAGCTCCAGGGGCCGTTCCAGGCGAGTACCGGCGACACCGTGGAGGTGAGCGTCGACCTCGGCCGCCACGTCACCCTTCTGGGCCGCACGGTCATGGCGTACCCCCTAGAAGCGGGCACGTGGGCCACCCATGTGAGCTTCCTGCCCGGCCAGCGGGACGCTCTCGAGGCGCTCGACAACTACATA
>DAHWQF010000032.1 GCA_027334785.1 Acidimicrobiaceae bacterium | reverse complement strand
CGTCGACGCGCACCCCCTGCGAACGCAGCGCCCGGGCTTCGCCGACTGCGTCGCCCACGTTTTGGCGCCCGTCGCTCACGAGGACCACGTGGCGGCGCGTCCCTGCCGCCGCTAGGGACGCTGAGAGCTGGAGCGCCGACTCGATGTCGGTGTAGTTGGGGTTGGGCGAGGTGGCAAACCCGCTGAAGACGAGCTTGCTCTCTGGCGGGTCTTCTACGAGAGCGTTTTGGCCGAAACTGACAACGCCCATCTCGTCCCTGCCGGGCAGGTCCCGGGCCAGCGCGGCGACGTCGGAGACCTCCTGGCCTTGCGCCGGCGCCGACCCCCGTGAGCGCTGGGCGGCCACCACCAGAGTCTGGCGGGGGGAAGTGTAGGTGAGGCTCGGGCCGGCTAACGCGAGCACGAGCGCGACGATCAGAGCGAGGCGCACGGCCAGGGCCGCCTGGCGCTGGTGCCGCCCGAAGGGGGCAGGCCAGAGACGCCAGATAAGGCCCAGCACCGGGATAACGGCCAGTGCGGCCAGCCAGGCAGGGTGGGCCAGCTCAACCGGTACGGCCAGTGCGGCCAGCCAGGCAGGGTGGGCCAGCTCAACCGGTACGGCCAGGGCCGCCAGCCAGGCGGGGTGGGCCAGCTCAACCGGCACGGTGGTAGACCACCCATTCGGCGATGAGAAGCGCCAGCGCGGCCGCTGCCAGCCAGGGCCAAAACGACTGGAAGGTCGAACTGGCCGGCAGGGCCTTGCCTGCCGTACCTGTCACTTGGAGCGAAGGTTGGGGGGCGATCGACTGGCCCGGCACGTCGACGGCGAAGTAGCTCGTGGTCGAAGCGACGTCGCGTTGGGTGACTTCGACCCGGTAAAGGCCGGGCTTCCCGGTCCGCTCGAACAACAAGGTGCCGGCGGCGGTCCTCGTGCTCTGCCAGATGACCTGGCTGCGCCCGCCGGGGACGGTCACGGTGACGCGGGTCGCGCCCGGCGGAGGAGCGATCGTGACCGGGGTGCCCGGCTGTTGGTTGGGGGCGGGTACCGTCCCCGGTGCCAGGTACTCCGAAAGGTGCATGAGGAGGATCGGGAAGGCGCTCCGCAGGACGAAATTGGAGTCATGTAGGTACGCCCCGAGCAGGGCCGCCGCCGGCGCGCTGGCCGTGGCCGGGCGCACCATGAGGACGGGGCCGCCGGCGCTCGTGACGACCACGTTGCCAAAGTGCGAGTAAGCCATGTCGGCTGACGCGGCCACGTCGACATTGGCGAGGTCAACGTCGTACAGGAGGGGGTCGTTGGCCTGGGCGGGCACCAGGGGGCCGGGGGAGAGCGCCCGGCCCGTGCCGAGAGAACGGGTGGGCGGCGGGCCGACCACCAGGTACGGAGCGCTCGCCGGGAGCTTTGCGGGCACGAACCCCTCGAAGACGAACAGGTCGTAGGCGGGGTCGGACGCCTGGGACGGCCGCCAGACCGAGGGGGTCTCGGTCACGACCTGGGCCCCGGGGCGGAGGGCGAGGGCTTCCTGCAAGAACAGGTCGCCCGTGCTCAAGAGGAGGATCCGCACCCGCTCTGGCGTGGGCGCCGTTGCCACTGCTACTTGGTCGAGGGGGTACTCGTCGTGGGGGACGAGTTCCACCCGCACCGTTGTCGTGCCGGGGGGGACCGCGAAGCCCACGTCAATGCCTGCATGGGGGGCGAGGCGAAGGCCGCGGGCGTCGGTCAAGCGGCCGTTGGCGAACATCTCGGCGGTCACGTGGCTGGCAACCTGCCCGAAGTCCTGGACGTGGGCGACCGCTTCCTCCCCGGCCACCCCGGGCACGACGGACAGGGCAGTTACGCCGGTGTTTTCCCCGCTCACGCCGATCTTGCGGTACTCGACGGGGAACGGCAGGGTGACCGGCTCGCTCACCGGTTGGGTGATCCCATCCGAGAGGATGACGAGGCGGGCTGCGCTTGGGTGCGGCCCGGCTGCGGCCACCGCCAACTGGAGCGCGTCTTGCAGGTCGGCCGACCCGTCACTCGGCCGCAGGCCGCTCAATGCCTCGTCGAGGAGCTGGCGGTCGCCGTTGGCGGTGGCGATCACCCGGGGCGAAGGGCCCATGGCGATGAGGGTCATCCTCGCCCGGGGCCCGAGCCGTCCGACCAGGGCACGGGCGTCGGCCACCGCGACGGCAAAGCGGCTCGGGCGTACGTCGGTCACCTGCATGGTGGCCGACGTGTCGATGATGACCACGGTTTGGCCGCTCAGCGCTTGGGCGGTGGCGAGCGCGGGTTGGAGGAGCGCGGCGACGACCAACGCAGCTGCCAGCAACTGAAGGAGGAGCAACCACGAAGGGCGCAACCGCTGCCAGGGTGCCGCGGCCTGGCGGTCCAACGTGATGGGGCGCCACCACAGCGTGCTCGGCACTTGGTGGGTGGGCCGCCGGGCCCGCAGGAAGTACAGGGCCACTATGGCGGCCAGCGAGAGCCCTGCGAGTCCGGCGATGGGGTCGAGCAGGGCCATGTGCGCTAGAGGCTGGCCACCCGGGCGCGCACGAGCTCGCCGAGGACGATCTGGCGGAGCGGCAGGCCCCCATCGACGGTGAGGAGCTTGGCTTCATAGGAGCGCGCCAGGCTGGAAAGGGCACGGGCGTGGTCAACCCGGGCGCTCTGGTAGGCCTCGAGGGCGGTCCGCCCGAGCGTGACGTCCACGGAAGCCCCGGTCTCGGAGTCGACCAGGCGGAGCTCACCGGAAAGGCTCGGGTGGAGCTCCTCGGGCGAGAGGACCTGGACCAGTACGAGCTCGTGGCCGACCTTCCGGTGTGCCGCGAGCACGGGGCGGAGCTGTTCGGTCTCGACGAGGAAGTCCGACACGAAGACCGATACCCCGCGGGGGAAAGTGGGGGCAGCGGCCGCGACGGCGGCCCAGTTGGTCGAGCCACCCCGCGGGAGGTCGGCCAGCGCGGCCCACAGGCGGGGGGCGGAGAGCTTACCCCTGAGCGGGCCGAGCCGTCCCGTGACCGCTCCCGAGAAACCGGCGCAGGCAGCCCTGTCCTCGGACGCCAATGCCAAGAAGGCGAGGGCGCCGGCCACGGCGCGCGCCGTGCGCTCCTTGGTGGCCTGGTCCCAGGCCATGGACGCGCTCGTGTCCACCCAGAGGCTCACGCAAGCGTCTTCTTCGCCGGCGTAGAGGCGCATGAAAAGGCGCCCGAGGCGGGCGTAAGCGCTCCAGTCGAGGCGGCGGATGTCGTCGCCGGGGGCGTAGGCGCGGTAGTCGGCCAAGTCGAGGGAACTGCCGTAGCGGCGAGAGCGGCGGCGGCCAGCGACGCCGCCGAGGACCGCCCGCCGGGACGGGATGGCCAAGCGTTCGAGGGCTTGGAGGATGTCGTGCGTGAGCCCCAGGCGCGCGGCCGGGCTGGCGCTGGCCCGAGTGGCCTCGCCCTGGGCACGGGTGCCCTGGGCCTCTTTGGTCACCGGCCCGCTGCCACGGGGTCAGGGACAACTGCCTCGAGCAGGCGGCCGACTAGGGCGTCGCTGGTCACGCCGTCTGCCTCGGCCTCGAAGTTGAGCAGCAACCTATGCCGGAGCGCCTGGTGGGCGCTCCCGCTCACGTCCTCGAAGGCGACGTTGTAGCGGCCGGCGAAGAGGGCTCGCACCTTGGCGGCCAGCACGAGCGCGTGGACGGCCCGGGGACTGGCCCCGAAGCGCACATAAGCCGGAAGTTCGGGGAGCGGGCTCAGTCCAGGCTGGGTGGCGCTCACGAGGCGGACGGCGTAGTCGAGCACGTGGTCGGCGACCGGCACCGAACGCACTAGCGCCGACATGGCCCGCACGTCGGCGCCCCCGGCCACCGGGACGAGCTCGGGCTCGGAGGCGCCTGTGGTCCGCCGGGCGATCTCGGCCAGCTCTGCCGGGCTCGGGTAGGGGACCGAGAGCTTGAACAAGAAGCGGTCGAGCTGGGCCTCGGGTAGCGGGTAGGTGCCCTCCAGTTCGATTGGGTTTTGCGTCGCCAGCACGAAAAAGGGCTCCGGGAGGCGCCGGGTGGTCCCGCCTACGGTCACGGTCCGTTCCTGCATTGCCTCCAAGAGGGCGCTTTGCACCTTGGGGGTGGCCCGGTTGACTTCGTCGGCCAGCACCAAGTTGGCGAAAACCGGGCCGGCCTGGAAGTCGAAGTGCCGTCCCACCTCGTCCTCGGTGATCACGGTGGTGCCGGTGACGTCGGCCGGCATCAGGTCGGGCGTGAACTGCACCCGGCTGAAGCCGAGGTCAAGCACCCGCCCGAACCCTCGCACGAGGGATGTCTTGCCAAGGCCAGGCACGCCCTCGAGGAGCACGTGGCCCCCGGCCAGCAGGGCGACGAGGGTATCGTGCACCAATTCGACCTGACCGACGATCAGTTTGGCGAGCTCGTCTTGTATCCCTGCAGCCACTTCTGCGAAGGTCTCCGGCGTCATAGGCCAATTGGCGCCCACGTGTGCCTGCGCGTGGCCGTTGTCGGGGTGACCGTTGCCGGGGTGGCCGTTGCCGGGGTGGCCGTTGTCAGTGTGGCCGTTGTCGGGGTGACCGTTGTCAGTATGGCGGTTGTCGTGGTGCATGGCTCGAGTTCATCCCTTCTTGGTGGCCGGGCTGCCCCGGTGCGCGCCCCCGAGCGAACTGAAGTAGTCGCGCACCAGGTTTTGGTCCGTCGGGCTCACAACTTGCGAACCGAGGCCCTGGAGCGCCGTCTTCTCGAACGAGGGCAGCACCTGCTGGTAATTGGTGGTCTTCACCTTGTACCCCCTGGCCAGGTGCCTGCCGATCACTTGCTGGCTCCCCGCCGGCTGGCCCCCCACGAAGACCTGGCTCGACGGGCGCCCCGCCCCGGCCCTCGTGCCTGAGCCGTTGCCGCTGCCCGCCCCCCTGCCTCCCCGGCTCTCCCCGGCGCCGCTGCCTCGGCCCCTGCCGGCGCCTGAACCCGTGCCCTTCCCCGTGACCGCGCCGAAGCGGGTGCTCTTGCCCCGGCCGCTACCGGTGGCGAAGTGAGACGAGGCGCCCCGCCCGTGCCCACGCCGGGAGCCCTGCTTCCCGGCGCCCTTGGTCGCCTTGGTGCCATGACCTGAGCTGTCGGCCTGCGCCTGGGCGGCCACCTCGGACTGGGCGTTGCGAACCGCCGCTTCGGCAGCGGCTAGTTCCTGCTGCAGTGAGGCGGCTCGCGCCGAGGCAGTGGCCCCACTGGCCGCCGACCCGAGGTACTTGCCAGCTTGGCCGGCCTTGCCGGACTTGAGCGCCTGGGCCGCCTGGCTCAGCTCGTTGGCAAACGGGCTCGTGGTTGCCTGCGAGGATGCCGAGCTCCCTGAAGCCCCCGGGTTGGCCCCAGGCCCCGCCTGGGGGCTCGCCCCTCGGGCCCCGGCTTGCTCAGCCGCTTTCTGGAGAGCCTTTCCCAGGGCCTTTTGCTGGCCAGAGCCGAGCTTTTTTATCTCTTGAGCGAGCTTGCGCAAGTCTTCGGCAGCTGCCTTCAAGTTGCCAGACATGAGGTCTTGGGCCAGCTTGCTCGCCCCCGGGGCACCGGCAAGGGCGGCGCCGGCGGTCGCCGCGGCCGCCTCTTGTTGGCTCGAGAAATTGGGCAAACTGGCGAGCTTGCTCTCAAGGGCCGAGAGCGCGACCAGTGCCTGAAGCGGGGTGCGAGCCCTTTGCAGCTCGGCGAGGGCACGTTTTAGCGCATCCTGTGCCTGGGCGGCCTCGCTACCGTGCTGGTGACCGACCTCTCTTTTGGCGGAGGCGACGGTCCGTCGCGCCTTAGCGATGGCGGCATGGTCGGCGGAGCGCCTGGCCAAGGTGGCCGCTTCTGGGTTGGGCGTGAAGGCGAGGGCGGCGAGCACGGCCACGGACGCGAAAGCGGCGAAGGCGCGACGGCTGTGGCGCTGAAGCGGGAAGGCCTCTCCCGGCCGGTGCTCTAGCGCGCGCTGGGCCGCGTCCGCCTGCAAGCGGTAGTGCATCCCGGTGTGCTCTACCCGCCTCGGTGCCTCCGCGAAGAAAACCGCACTGGCAAGGCGTTCTTTCAAGTCGAGGCGAGAGTCGGCCACCCGGGCCACCTCCGAGGTAGACGGGCGGCGGAGCACCCAGCCGCCAGCCCCACCGAGCAGGGCACACACGCCGAGGATGGCTGCGAGCACGCCGGTGTCTCCGGTCGGGGACAACTTGGACCAGGCGAGCACGAGCGCCGTAGCGGCCGCCCAGCACGACAAGGAAACAAGGGCCCAGCGGAGGGCATTGTCTAGGTAGGCCCGGCGCCTCAGGGGAGCCAGGGCACGCTCCAGTTCCGGTGTCAAGGCAGCGCCCGCTTTGTCAGCACGAGGACGCTCATGCCGAGCGCACCGATGGCGACCACCGCGTCGATGGCGAGCGTCGCTTCCCAGGTCTGCCAGTTGCCGAGCGGCCCGAGGTTGGTCGTGTACTGGCCCGGCCCCCCGCAGGTGTTTATGACCGGCGGGGCCAGGTTGCCCACGATGGGGGTCAATAGGCCGCCTGTGCCACAAGCGCTGTTGCCGTTGAGCAGGGCGTCTGCACCCATAATCGGGCTAACGGCTTCGAGCACGCCCTGGCCGCCTGTCCCGGTCACGGCGGGGGACTCGGGGGTGGCGGCGGCCTGCCAGGCGTAGGCGGCGGCGAACGGCCCTGCCGCAAGCACGAGCATGGTCAGGTAAGAGACGACTGTAGCAGCGGGGACGCGCCGGAGACTGACCGAGGCGAGCATCGCGAGCGCCGCCAGGCAGCTGGCACCCACAAAAACGAAGGCCGCCAGCTCGAGCGCCTCTCGCACTCCGACGCCGCCCAGCAGGTACGCCACGCAGAAAAGGGGTGCGCACGCCAGCACGAGGAGGCCGACTAGGGCGAGGGCGGCTACGAGCTTGCCGACCACGATCTGGGCGGGCCGGAGGGGGGTGGCGAGCAGGAGTTCCAAGGTCCCCCGTTCCCGTTCGCCGCTCACGCTCGGGGCGACGAGGCCGGGGACGACGAGCGCGACGCTCACCATGACGGCGGCGGCCAAGCCGGTGAAGAGCGACGCGCCGGTGCCGCCCACCTGCACCACGTCCGAGGAACTGGCGGCGATCCCCGAGTAACCGAGGTAGCCGACCCCTCCGATGACGCATAGGTACCCTGTCAGGAGGAGCGCGGTGTGCCAGCCGCGCATGCGTAGGCGCAGCTCCTTGGCGATGACGGGGTTCCACACGAGGCTGGAGATGAGCTCCGAGGCCCCGCCGGACGGGGGGCTGCGCCGAGCCCGGCCAGCGCTCGCCGGCGCGTCCCTGAGCGGGGCGGTTGCTGTAGGTGCGGCCATTACTTAGTCGCTGCTCCTTCTTCGTCTTCGCCCGTGCCCGCTGGCTCGCCTATTGGTGCCTCCTGCTCTTCTGGCTCGGTCAACGAGAGGAACAGTTCCTCCAGTCCCTCGCTCCCAGCCAGCAGTTGCTCCGCGTTGCCGTAGGCGACCATGGCCCCCTCGTGGAGGATCCCGATGGAGGTGGAAACCTCGGCCAGTTCGGCCAGGATCTGGCTCGAGATCACAACGGCCTTCCCCATTTCCCCTAAAGCGGCGATGAGCTCACGCAGCTCCGCGCGCGCCCTTGGGTCCAGGCCCGCGGCAGGCTCGTCGAGGAGCAGGACCTCGGGGTCGTGGACGAGCGCTCGCGCCAGGCAGAGGCGCTGTTTCATGCCCTGCGAGAGGGCGTTCAAGGGCTCGTCGCGCTTGGCCGAGATGCCCATGAGTGCCAGCAGGTCTGTCACCGCCCGTTGGGCGCGCGGGCGGGGAAGGCGGTAGCAAGAGGCGTAGAACGAGAGGTACTCGGCCGCCGTCATGGAGTCGTAAACGCCGAAGCGGTCTGGCATGTAGCCGACGAGTTGGCGGACCCGCCCGGGCTCGGTCGTCACGTCGGCCCCGGCGACCTCCGCCCAGCCCTGGTCGGGCCGGCACAGGCCGGCCAGGACCTTGAGCAGCGTGGTCTTGCCGGCGCCGTTGGCCCCCGCCAGGCCGAAAACCTCGCCCGGCGCCACCTCAAAGCTGACCCCTGCGAGCGCCACGGCCGCCCCGAAGCGTTTCACCAGTCCCTCAGCCCGGAGGGCCGCCTCCGGCGCAGCCTCCCCGCCCACTTCGGTGACGCCGACCTGGGCCGCAACCGTACCGAGGGACACGCTCATGGCACTAGGGGCACTAGGGAGGGCACGGCGGACAGGGTCGGCACGGCGCCGAACACTTGCAAGCCGGGGACGAGGGCCGACAGACGCAGTTCGAGCGCCCCGCCAGGGCCGAGATAGGGGCCAGGGTGGTTGAGCACCGCCTCGATGTCGCCTCCGGCCAGGTCGCCGCTGCTGCTCACGTAGGCGCGCAGGCGGTGCCAGCTCCCGTCCGCGTAGTCGAAAGCGCTGAGGGAGAAATCCGAGAGATTGGCCGAGGGTGCGCCCGAGGCCAGCCCGAGGCCCGCGACGGTCCCCGAACCGGTGAAGCCGGGACCGGGGCCGGACCCGCTCGGGGAGCCGAGGTCGAGCTCGAGCCGGTCCCAGCGACCCGAAGGGAGGCTGAACTGGAGCTCGAGCGAGCCCCCCTTGGCCAGGGTGAGGGTGCCGCCGGCCGGGCCCAGGACCACCGCCCCGGTCAGCCCGCTGGAGCCCACCAGCTCCGGAGCCAGGCCCGTGAGCCTCGTCCCCGCGTCCTCGGTCGGCACGAGCGGGAGGACTACGGCATCGTCAGTGGTGAGCGACACCGCTCGGGAGGTTTGGCCAGGAGGGAGGAAGGGCCTGTCGGCCAGGCCAACCAGCACGGGCCACCCTCCAACCGCCTCCGAGTACTCGTTGGCGAGTTCCGAGAGCCCCTGTTCGGCCGCCTGTTCACGGGGTGCCCCGTGGTCGTGCCCTTGCGAACCGTTGACCAGGAACACCGGTACCACGGCCGGCCCCTGCCCGCTGCCGGTGCTGAAGGAGGGCACGGAGAAGCTGAGGCTGAGCATCGCGCCTTGAGGCAGGGAGCCGAACTGCCTCTGCTGGCCGGTCGCGCTGAAGATGGCCACGTCCCTCAGGCTCACGCCGAGGTGGTTGGTGACGTTGCCGCTCACGGTGCTACCGGACTGGCCGAAGTTGGCGTCCATAGAACCGTGCACGACCACGTCTCGGCTGGCGGCCCAGCCCCCCAAGGTGTCGCTCGGCCCTGCCACGGACATGGCCCCGGCGCCGAACGATGTGCCCTGGGCCACCGTGAGCTTGGCCCCCGCCCCGGCGCCGAGGTCGCTCACCGGTCCTGGCGCCGGCAGGGAGATTTTCGCAGAGCCACCTCTCGGCAGGTAGACCGCACCGAGGGAGGTGACTTGGGCGAGGTGCCCGCCCGGCACGAGCCGGGCCACTTCGACTTCGTCCGAGAGCCGTCCTCGGGTTATGCCGGCGCCGGTCGTGTAGCCGAGCACCACCGCCACGGTGGCGAGGCACGGTACGACCGCCCAGGCCAGTTCGCGCCGGCGCAGCTTGCGCAAGACGAGGAAGCACACCGGCCCGGCCAGGACTACGTAGCCGAGCAGGAGCAGGCCGAAGAGCTCGGGCTTGGGCAGGGAGGCGCCGGGCATCTGAAAGAGGAAGGGGGTGAGGGCGTTGGCCACCTGCTGGGGCCCGACGGCGCCGGCGGTCGCGTCTAGTAGAGAAGGGGTGGCGGTGGCCACGGTGAGCCCGAAACCGCTGCCGGCGAACACGACTTGGTTGGCCCCGTCGTCACTGGCTTGGTAGGCCGGTGCCGTGAGGCGGGAGTCGAGCGCCGGGTCGCCGGCCCACCCCGCCAGAGGGGCGGCCGCGGGGTCGAAGGCAGAGAGCACGACGTGGCCGCTCCCCCGGGGTGCTTCGACCACGAGCGGCGTCGAGCCCTCAGAAAGCACGACGCCGGCCCCCCTCGACAGCACCAGGCGGTCGATGTCGGCCGCCTGGCGCGGAGGTGGTGTACCGATAAGGCGGCTCAATTGGCCTAGGCGTAGGACCTTTGTCCCGACTTCGTGCGCCGGCAGGAAGCCCCGGGGCAACCCGGCCACATCAGACGCCCAGGAGAGGCCCCCCGCCACTATGAGCGTCCCGCCTTCGTCCACATAGGACTCGAGGGCCTGGCCCTCGGCCGGCGTGAGCACGCTGGTGTCGGCCTCGTCGATGACTACGGCCGCAAATTCCCCGAGAGCCGCCGAAGCACTCGGCAATTCTCGGGGAGCGAGGAGCTGCACCTGAGGTTGGGGCCCCCCGGGGACGGGCCAGGAGAGCGAGGAGAGCACGCCCGGCTGGTCGGTGACGACGAGCAGTGAGGGCGCCGTCGCACTGTTGCCGACCTGGACCTGGCCGGTTGCCTGAGCGAGGACCTGGCCGGCGGCGGAGACAGCCTTGTCGGTCACCTTGCTCGGCTGGACGCCTGCGAGCACGTCGAACTCCATGTGCTTGGTGGTTTCGGGGGCAAGGTCGAGGGAGGCCTGGTAAGTCACCGGCGAAGTGGGCGTCGTGTTGGAGTACGCGGACCCGAAGCCGAAACCAAAGCCGCCGTAAGCGAACCCGGGGTGGCGGAAGCCGGGGTAGACGCAGGCGGTTGTGGCGGCGCGAGGGTTGAAGCAGTAAGGTACGCCCCCGGAGAGCTGAGGAACTCGGGAGGTGACGAGCAGCTCGCCCTGGAGGTCGGTGGCGCCCTGGTTGGTCACTGACACGACCACGGGTACCCACGAGTCTGGGGCGACGCTAACGCGGTAGAGGCTCGACACCCCCAGGGTGACCTGGGGCTGGGTGCTTGCCTGGGCGGCCCCGGCCAGTAGTGGCGCGCCCAACAACGCGCCAGTCAGTGCCAGTGACCAGACCGCGAACAGCGGCCCCTGCCACTGCCACCTCCTTGGGGGCACCTATCGACAGTACCGTCTGGCGGCGTTCACTGCGCCGGCCCTTGCAGCTTCGGGCCCGGTTTCTCAGAAAGCCTGGGCGGCGCGGTCCATGCTCCAACCGGGTCGTACCCCGAGCCGGAGGTCTTCGCCGAGGCGATTGCTGACATCGGGTTGGGGCCGGCGGGCCAGCGGGCTCAGCTCAAGTTGAGAGAGATGTCGTTGGCCTTGCCGGCGGCCGCTTTTACCTGGGCCTCGCCCGAGGCACCGGGTGCCAGCGCCCTCACGGTCCAGGTGCCCGGCCGAGTGAAGAACCTGAACCGCCCCTCCTGTGAGGCGACCACCTCGGCAGTGAACTCGCCCGAGGAGTCGAGCAAGCGCACGTACGCCCCGGCGGCAGGCTTCCCGGCGGCTGTCACCGTCCCCTGCACCACGGTCTCGCGCGAAACGTCGACGCCGTCCAAGTCACGTCCCTGGTCGGGGGCACCGCACCCGCTTGCCACGTTGGACATCTGTTGTTAAACCTCCCTCTCGATCGGGACGCCCACGAGGGAGCCGTACTCGGTCCAGCTGCCGTCGTAGTTCTTCACATTGCCAAGGCCGAGCAGTTCGTGAAGGACGAACCACGTGTGCGCCGAACGCTCGCCGATGCGGCAGTAGGCGATCGTGTCCCGCTCGAGGTCGACGCCGGCGTCCCGGTAGAGCTTGCGCAGTTCCTCGTCGGACTTGAACGTGCCGTCTTCGTTGGCCGCCTTGGACCAGGGTATGTTTTTGGCGGTGGGGATGTGCCCGGCCCGCTGGGCCTGCTCCTGGGGCAGGTGGGCCGGGGCGAGGAGCCGGCCGGCGTACTCGTCGGGGCTGCGCACGTCGATCAGGTTTTTCGCGCCTATGGCGGCGACCACCTCGTCGCGCAAAGCCCTGATGTCGGTGCGGGGCTCCTTGGCCCGGTAGGCAGTCTTCCGGTAGGCAGTCTTGGGGCGTGCCTTGACCTCGGCCACCATCTCGCGGCTCTCGAGCTCCCACTTCTTGCGGCCGCCGTCCAGCAGCTTTACCTTTTCATGGCCGTAGATCTTGAAGTACCAATAGGCGTAGGCGGCGAACCAGTTGTTGTTGCCCCCGTAGAGGATGACCGTGTCGTCGTTGCCTATCCCTTTCTCCGAGAGCAGGCGCTCGAAGCCGGCCTTGTCCACGTAATCCCGACGGATGGGGTCCTGCAGCTCGGTCTTCCAGTCAACGCGCACGGCACCTGGGATGTGGCCCTTCTCGTAGGCGGTCGTGTCCTCGTCTACCTCGACGAGCACCACGCCCAGGTCGTCCAAGTGGGCTGCGGCCCACTGAGTGTCGACCAATACGTCTTCCCGGCTCATGTGAAGGTCTCCTCCCTTGCTACATCAGGTTGCTACGTCGGGTCTCCGAAACGCTGTGTCTGGGCCCGCCCCGGCTCGAGACTGGCCCACGACAGGCTAGCGGTCACTCGCCCCGATGATAGCCGATCTTCTTGATTGGTTTTGTCAGGTATCCACTCGCTAAGTGGCGACCTATGGGTAGGCTGCGCCTTTCGCCTACCACTCAGGAGGTCCGATGCCACGTCCTCGCACCGCCCTCGCCGCTACGGCTGCCCTTTCCCTGCTGAGCACGGTGGTCCTGGCCCCCTCCGGGGCGGCCGCGGCTCAGCCGAGGCACCCGGGCGCGTCGCTGCCGACCATAGTCATCGGCTCGGAAAACTTCACCGAGGAGATCGTCCTCGGCAATCTCTACAACGACGTGCTGGAGCACGCCGGCTTCAAGACCAAGCTCCGTTCCGACCTCGGCACACGCGCCTATGTGGACGGGGCCATGGCGCACAAGGCCATAGACCTCTTCCCCGACTACGCGGGCAGCCTCCTCGCCTACCTGAAGCCGAAGGAGACCGCCCTCGCCACCAGGTTGAGCACCGACCTCCCGGCCCTGCGCAAGGCCTTGGCCGTTCAGGGGGCCAGCGCCCTTGACCCGGCGCCGGCGATCGACACCAACGTCTTTGTCGTGACCAAGGCGACGGCCAACAAGTACCACCTAAAGACCATTTCCGACCTGAAGCCGGTGGCCTCGCACATGGTGTTGGCTGGCCCACCCGAGTGCCCCCAGTACGCCTATTGCCTAAAGGGCCTCGAGGGCGTTTACCACCTTCACTTCAAGGGTTTTGCATCCGCTGACGAGTCCGGCCCGATCACCCTCGCCGACCTGAAAAACGGCAAGGCCCAAGTGGCAGAGTTCTTCTCGACAGACACCGCCATATTGCAGGGCGGTTTCGTCGAACTGAAGGACAACAAGCACTTGGAGCCGGCCGACCACATCATCCCGGTCATCCGGAAGTCCTTTGACACGCCGGCGGTCGCCACGGCGCTGAACAAGCTTTCGGCCAAGCTGACCACCACAGCCCTCGCAAACCTAGACGTCCAAGCGAGCAATAACCACGACCCGGCTCTGGACGCAGCAAAGTGGCTAAAACACGTAGGCTTGGGGTAACGCCCGAGGCGCTAGCCGCGCGCGCTCGGCGCACGCCGAGGCATGAACTGGTACCAGCGAGGTGCCTGGGCCGCCGAGGCCCGGATCCCGGCCGGCGTTAAGGCCCGTGCGGTAAGGGCCATAAGTGCGTCGACCGCCAGCGCTAGCACTGCGACCAGCAAGGCACCGCTGAAGGTCTCGACGTCGTTATGGAGGGCAAGACCGCTGAAGACTAAAGTCCCGAGGTCGTTGAAACCGACGTAGGCGCCGAGAGTCGCGGTGGCCACGACTTCGACCGAGGCCGTGCGCGCCCCAGCCATTATGAGGGGCATGGCCAAGGGGAGCTCGACCTTCCAAAAAGCCTGTGCCGGCTTCATCCCCATGGCAATAGCGGCCGTGCGCACCTCGGGGTCCACGTCCTGCACACCGACGTAGGCGTTGGTGAGGATGGGTGGGACAGCGAGCGCCCA
>DAHWQF010000329.1 GCA_027334785.1 Acidimicrobiaceae bacterium | reverse complement strand
CGGTGCAGGCGAGAGGGACTGGAAAGGGTCTCTGTGAATCCTGCGTGGACCTCTGTCCTAGGACAGGCCAACTATGCAGGCGTTTACGGGGTATCGGTGGACCAAGCTGCTGCGTGTGTCATCTACACGAACATCGACCAAGAGTACCTCGACGCCCTGGGTGCTCTGAGTGCCTACAAAGGCCTTGCTGTCGTCGAGGGGGACTTTTACAACATGAAGGCGATCGATCTCGACCTGGCTCCGATCTACCACTACACCGAGGATCGCGTGCGCGCCCACGTGTTCATCTGCATGCTCGCCTTGTACCTCGTATGGCACCTGCGCCGTGCCTGGGCGCCCCTCTGCTTTGCCGACGAGGCCCCGCCCGAGCGCACCGACCCCGTCGCCCCCGCCCGCCGCTCCGACGGCGCACTGGCCAAGGTCTCCCGCCACACCGACGAGGCCGGCGAGACGCTCCACAGCTTCTCCACCTTGCTCGACGAACCGGCCACCTTGACCCGGAACGTCATCGTCTTCACCAACGGTGCACGTATCACCAAGCTCGCTATCCCGACGGCGCTCCAGCGCCGGGCGTTCGAGCTGGTCGGGGTGCCTGTCCCCATCGAGCTGAAGGCCATGTAGACAGAACCGAACACCCGCGGTTTACAAAACCCCCTGCTCAGCAGGGGGTTTTCGCGTCAGGGCAGCGGTAACTTCGGGCTAAGCCTTGTTGACGTGCACCTTCACGCCGTGGAACGTGTTGGACGTCACCCCGGCCACCACGGCCGGCGGCAGGTACCAGATCCCGTAGGTGTCGCCAGTGATCGTATTGTCTTTGACAGTGATCGACAGCGGGGCGACCGTACCGACAAGGACGCCCGTCGTGGCGTGGTCGATCGGCTTGAAGTCGGGATCCCCGATGAGGTTGTTGACCCTGATCGTGTTGCCCTCGACGACGTTGCCGCTCAGGTATTGACCGGGGGCGTGAAGGTGCACGGTCACCCCGGACATGCCACTTCCCGTGATCGTGTTGCCCTCGATCGTGTTGTCGTAGGCGGCACCCCCCGGCAGGGCCGCCGCGAGCAGGACGCCTGCGCCCTGCCCCTTGGTCCCGTTGCCGACGAGCGTGTTGTGCTCGACGGTGTTGTCGTAGACCCCGCCCGCCGCGGGGTCGAGCTTGCCCTTGACGTACGCCTTGGTCGAGTGGCTCGGGAGGGTGATCCCGCAGTCGAGGACGTTGCCCTCGACGAGGTTGCCCTCGATGAGGTTGTGGTCGGACGGGCCGAACTCGTCGGTGACGAGGATGCCCCCCGAGTTGTGCTCGACGGTGTTGCCGACCACGACCGAGCCGGCGGCGACCATGAGGTGGATCCCCTCGCCGCAGTCACCGGGGACCTTGCCCGTGGCGTTGCACTCCCGGTACTTCGACGAGCTGATCGGCCGGCCCGTCGGGTTGCCCCGGTCGTTGCCCTGGACGACGTTGTCCTTCACCGTCACGTGGGTTACTGGCACCCCTGGCTTGCCGACGACGAGGATGCCCTCACCGATCGCCCCGGTCACCGTGAAGCCCTCGACGGTCGCACCTGGCACGGGCACGGTTATCCCGTTGTCGGATCCAGCCGCGTCGATCGTGGCGTGCTCGCCCTCGAGCACGAGGGGCTTGGTCAGGGCCACCTGGCCGTGGTAGGTGCCCGGGCAGACCACCACCGTTGAACCCGGCGCCGCCGCCCCGACCGCCGCCATGATGGCGCTGAAGCGGGCCGTCGTGCAGGACGTGCCCGCTGCTGTCGCCTTGCCCGTGGGCGACACGAAGATCTCTCTCGGGGATGCCGCAGCGGCGCCACCTGCGAGCCCCCCGCCCGCCAGCAGGACGAGGGGTACGGCGGCGCCGAGCGCCCCGGCCAGGTACCTCCTCGCCCTTGTGGGCTCGCGCCTGCTTTTTGTCACCTGGTCTTGCTCCTTCTTCTTCTCTCTATCCATGTCTTTCCCCTTCCAGGAGATCGTTGCGAGTGGACCCCATCAGCTACGGCGTCAGGCGTGGCGACGAGCTGTGGGAGGCAGGGTCGAGCGCGCGCAAACAAGAGCACGTTGCCCCTTCGCTCCCGTCTTCGGCGCAGGTCCGTATTCCGAAGCTAACAGAGAACAACGCGCGAAGGACTATACGTAGAGGAGAAGAGTCTCTGATGGGGGCGCCGATGGGGCGACCCGCCACGGGGCGAGCCGCCACGGCGCCCCGGGCGGCGGGTAGGCCGGAGCAAGAGGTGGTCGGTACCGGGCAGGGGGTCTCTCGCTCGCTCTCGTCTCATATCGCGTGCCCGACGCTTTCGTCGTTGGCCGTAGCTGGCCAGAAGGGCCGAGACGCGCGCCGACCGCATCGTCAGGCCGAGGGGGGGCGCCGGGTGCTCGTAGCCCTCAGCGGCGCTTCACCTTGTGATGGGCTGGCCCCGACTGCGTGTCGTTGCCTGCAAGGAGTGCGAGGAGCCGGCGTCGCTCCCTCCGTGCCCGCAGGAGCAGGAACCCAGCGAGGAAGAGAAGCACGACTGCTGCTGCGGCCGCTGGGACCAGCCAGGCCGGCAAGCCTGTGCGGCTGACGACGCGACGCGGCGCGGGCGGGTGCTGGACCTTGGTCACCGGCACACCGACGTGCACGGTCCCGCTGAAGCTGGCAAGCCGGGTGCCGCCAGCACCGAGGTCGAGGGCCAGGCTGACCTGGTAGCAGCCAGCGGGCAGGACTTGGTTGTTCAGGTACCAGGGGTAGTCGATGCTCGTGCGGGGCACGAAGGTGCCGAGCTGTCGGGCGAGACGCAGCACCGCTGGGCCGCCCGAGCAGTTGCGGAGGTCCCCGGCGAGGTACGGCTTCATAAACACGTTGCCGGTGTCGTGAAGGGGGATGGTGAGCACTTGGCGGCGGTGCTGTTGCAGCCCGATGCTCGGCTGGCCGAGGCGGGCCGCAGGCGCGGCCGGGCCGGGGACGTGGACCACGATAGCTACGATCACCCGCGTCGTGGTGAGCAGGCGCACACCCCTTTTGGTGGAGCTGGCCGGCGCCGTCGCGGTCGGTGCGGCGGTCTGTGCGACCAGCCCGGCCACGTAGTCCCCCGGCGCCGTGGCGCCCGGCACGGCTACGGTGAAGTGGACGGTGACGGCACCCTTCGCCGAGACCTGGACCGAGCGCCCAGACAGCTGCACCCAGGCAGCCGTGCCGAGCGGGTGCGCTTCGAGCTGGCCGTAGGCGACGCCGCCGGTCGGTGAGGTGGTCGCCCCGGTGACATAGACGAGGTAGCGGGCGGCTGACGCGGTGAGGTCGTGCACCACGACCACCCCCGAGGTCGCGCCACCTGGGGAGAGCGTGTACTCGAAGTACCCGTTGGGGCCGGGGTGCACCGGGAACAGCCCCGGGGCGGCCGGTGCGCCCGGGGACGAGCTTGCCCAGGCCGGGGGCCCCGTCGAGGCCAGCGCCGTCGCGAACACGATGGCGAGCGTCGCCCCGCACGCGACGGTGACGCGGACGAGGCCCACCGCCCATCTGTGGAGCCGGGGGAACGGTCTCATCGCCGTGCTCGGGGGAGGGAGGGCATGTCGGGGGCCAAGTTGGTGGCCAGCGCGCCAAGACCCTCCCCGTCACCGGGGTGGCGGCGGGGAGGGCCGGGCGTCATCGGGTTACGGGCCGGTGATGATGCTGTACTGCACACCCGCAGTGTAGGTGGCGGCCCACGAGCTCGCGTCCGCGTTGACCTGCGCGCCCGGGTCGACGGTGTAGCTGCCCATACCGGTGTTCAGGGCGGCCGAGACGAACTTGACTGCCGTGCCGTAGGCGGTCGAGGCGACCCCGCCGCCGCTCACCGTGGTGCTGTTGCCGACCAAGGTCGGGGCGGTGCTCGTCGTGCCCGAGACCGGGGTGACCCCCGCCCCGGTGGCGGCGGTGTCGAGCGAGAAGGCGCTCGCGGACTGGGTGCCGACCTTGATCACGTACACCGAACCGCTCGGGAGCGACTGGGCCCCGAAGTCGATGGTGATGCCCTCGGTGCCGACTGCGTTCGCCGTGGAGGCCACCGCGGTGCCGCTTCCCGTCGGGTTGCCGGTCGTGGTGTCGGTCGACGTCCAGGTGTAGGAGCCGGCGCCGGAGGTGATGGTGCCGGTGGTGACGGAGTACTCCACGCCGTCCTGGGTACCGGTGAAAGCCCCGGAGGTTGCGGTGGTGAGGGCGGTCGCTGACCCCTGGGCCACCCACGACCCGGTGTAGCTGAGGTCGCTCACCGCGACGGTGCCGTTCCAGCCGGCCCCGGTGCCTGTCGAGTCCGACCACGCCGCCGAGGGCAGGATGCCGTTGCCGGTACCTGCCACGGGCACCGAGATCGTCTCGGGGGTCGTGGCCCCGATGGAGAGGGACCCGGAGGTGGTCGTCGCGCTCGCAGTCCCAGTCCCAGTCGAGGTCGCCGCGGCCGCCGCTCCCGCGGGGCCGAGCACGCCGACAAGGCCCAGGGCCGCCGCGACCAGCGCATTTCGCGTGAACCGGCGCCGGTGCCGCTTCCGAGGGGCCTCTGGTGAGGTTGTGGTCGAGGTCGTTTGCATGACGTCCTTCCTTTCACTCGGGGCCACTGCCATTGGGCTCTCGA
>DAHWQF010000328.1 GCA_027334785.1 Acidimicrobiaceae bacterium | reverse complement strand
TGCGGTTGATCCTGGTGCCCCCTTCAAAGCCCAAGCGCTGGTTGCCCCAGGGGTCGGTAGTGCTGCCGAGGTACTCGAGGTCAAGCGTCACGGGCTTGGTCACGCCCCGGATCGTCAGGTCGCCGGTGACGCTGAAGTGCCCGCCGGCGCCTGGCTCGACCTTGGTCGACTTGAACGTGATCTCGGGGTACTCGTCCATGGCCAGAAAGTCATTGCTGCGCAGGTGGGTGTCACGGTCGGCGTTGTGGGTGTCGATGCTGCTCGCCTTGATGGTGAGCTCGGCGTGCGACTGCGACGGGTCCTCGGCGTCGAAGTAGCCCGAACCGCTGTACTCGGTGAATTGGCCGCGGACCTTGCTCACCATCATGTGGCGGACCGAGAAGCCGATGCGCGAGTGGACGGGGTCGATCGTGTAGTTGCCGGTGGTCGCCGGCGGAGTGATTACTTCGCTCATTTGGTTGCCTCCTTGTGGCTTAGGTGCTTGCTGTACCTAGTGCCCAACATAGAGGATATATCCACTATTCCGCCAGCCTGATAAAATGCGTCATGAGCGAAGTGCGCTGGCTGGACGAAGCTGAGGCGCGGGCGTGGCAGTCCTTCCAGCTCATGGTGGCGCGCCTAACCGGTTTCATGGCGCACGACCTCTCGGCGCACTCTGAGCTTTCGTACCCCGACTACGTGGTACTCGTGGTCCTCTCGGCGGAGACATCGGGCGCCGTGCGGCTGTTCGAACTGGCTCACCGCCTCGGGTGGGAGAAGAGCCGCGCCTCGCACCAGGTGGCGAGGATGGCGGAGCGCGGGCTCGTAGAGAAGCGCCGTTGCGCCTCCGACCGGCGAGGGGCCTTTGTGGCGCTCACCCAGGCGGGCCGGGACCGGCTGGCGGCGGCGGCTCCGAGCCATGTGGCGGCCGTGCGCCGGGTCTTCGTGGACCGCCTGGTCCCCGAGCAACTCGGGCAACTCTCGGCGCTGTCGTCCATCGTCCTTGAGGCCATCGAGGAGGAAGAGCGCGACGCCTGTGCCGCCGAACGGGGGGCCGGCGACGGCGACGCGGGGCGAGCGACGCGGGAGCCGGCGACGCGGGGCGAGCGATGCGGGAGCCGGCGAAGCTAAGCGGCTCTGGCGAGGTGTAGCTGGTCGGGAGCCCGGCTACGGGGCGCTCGGGAGTGCGTTCAGCGCGTTGATCAGCCGGCGCAAGCGGGCGTACGAACGGCGGTTGAAAGTGAAGGCTATGCGGGGCAGGTCCGGGTAGTCGAACTGCTCGGCGGAGAGGGGGCCGTCGAGCAACTCTATGCCCCCTCGCAGGAAGATCTCGGAGAACTCCTCGGACAACGCCGAGACCTCGGCTTCGGTCGGGCGGGAACGGAGGCGGATCACGAGCCGGCTGCCCACCCAGCGCAGGGAGTGGTAGTTGCGGTAGAAGCCGACTATCTCGTCGGCAGCAGCCGACACGTCGTCGGTGACGAGGTAAAAGCTCACGTCCTCCCGGTTGATGAGCCCACGGGTCGCCACCTCTTGCTCGAGGAAGCGTGACCAGGTTTGCCAGTATCCCCCACCAGGTACGTCGAGCAAGACGACGGGCGCCGGCATGGCCTTCCCGGTCTGGAGCAACGTGAGCAGTTCGAAGGTCTCGTCCAGGGTCCCGAAGCCACCCGGGAGCACGGCGTAGCCGTCGGACTCCTTCACGAGCAGGAGCTTGCGGGTGAAGAAGTACTTCATGGACACGAGCTTGGGGTCGGACGCGATGAACTGGTTGGGCTCCTGCTCGAGCGGCAGGCGGATGTTGATCCCGAAGCTGTGCTGCGGCCCGGCCCCCTCGAGGCCTGCGGCCATGATCCCGGGCCCGGCACCGGTGACGGTGGACCAGCCGAGGGCGGCGAGGCGGGAGGCCAGGTCTCTCGCCTGGGTGTAAAGGGGGTCCTCAGGCTCGATGCGCGCCGAGCCGAACATCGTCACCTTTCGCACTGCCCGGTACGGCGCGAACACCTCGAAACCTTGTCGCATCTCTTTTAGCGCGGCGTTGGCGATCTTCATGTCGAGGCGCTCTGCATGGCCTTCTGCGAGGCGCACGATGCTGAGCAACATGTCGTAAAGCTGGTCGCGGTTGGCGTCGACGCCGAGCTCGTCGAGGAGCGCTTGGATGAGCGTGTCCACGCCCGAACTGCTGGCAGCCATCGAGGGCCGGGGTACTTGGGTCACTTGCTACCCGCGCTAGAGCAGGGAACGGGGGGCTGCTTTCCGGTCGATGAGCCAGAGGACCCGTTCGGCCCTCACGCGGGCGGCCGGCAGGTCCTCGCCGGCGAAGACGGCCTCCATCGCCGGTCGTTTGGCCTTCCCCGCAACCGTGAACAGGGCCAGGCGAGCTCGCGCTATGCCGGCGTAGGTGAGCGTCATCCGCCGGTGCTTGTTGCGCCCGCTCGGGTCCTCGTTGAAAGTGACGAGCTGGCAGTCGTCGGCGTCGAGCGCGGCCGAACCAGGGAAGAGGCTCGCCGTATGGCCGTCGGGGCCCATGCCGAGGTGCACGAGGTCCAGGCGGCCAACTTCGCCGAGGCGGAGCTGGTAGGCGTCGATGCTCTCCTCACAGCGCATCGGGTAGACGGCGTTGGCCGCGCCGACGCGCTCCAGTAGGGCTCGGCGAGCCAACAGCTCGTTGGAGTCCGGGTCGTCGGGCGGCACGCAGCGTTCGTCGCCCCAAAAAACATTGACAGCGAACCAGTCGATCGTGTGGGCGCCCTCGACCGCCAGGCGCTCATAGCACAACCGGGCGGTCTCGCCCCCCGAGAGGGCGATGTCGAACTCCTCTCCGACGCGGTTGGAGAAGGCCGCTATCACCTCGCGTGCAAAAGCGCCAGGGACGTCGTCTACGACCTGCAGCTCTCCGTTCACCGCCTAGACCCTACTGTGATCCGTGCGCGCCCGGGGCCCAGCCACCCGGCCCTCTCCTAGGCCGCCAGCGCAGCCGCTGAGGACAAGGCGTGCTCCCACACCCGGTCACCCTGCAGGTCGCAGACCGCCGCGGCCAGGGCGGACGTGAGGGAGTCGTCGGGGAGTGGGAGGGCTTGGCTGTGCGAGAGGCCGCTCGAGAAGGTTGCTTTGGCCCACACAGCCCGGGCCCCCTCGTCCCTGCTCACCTGGAAAGTGCCTTCCTCGCCATCGCTTAGGGTGTCGAGGCGGATGTCGACGTGCTTCGCGTCCGTGAGCACGAGCTCGCGTGCCCGCAGGTCGAGCTGAGCCATGAGCCAGCCACCCAGGATGTGCCGGGGGCCGGGCTTGCCCTCCACGGTCGCCAAGCGGACGCCGGAGAGGAAGCGACGGTTGTGCTCGGGTTCGAACAGGCCGGCGAGCAGCTCGCGCCAGGGTTGCAGGCGGACCCAGGAGAGGTCGACCACCGGGCTCTGGTTGGCGAGCTGGAGGAGGGTGCGGTAGGAGTGGCCGAGCGAGCCGGGCAGGTCCGACACGGTACGGGTGTCCACGACCACCGTCGAGGCCAACCGGAGCAGGGGGTCGGCCGGGTCGGGCACCTGGCCGGGGAACCATATCACGACTGGTAGGTCGGCCAGCACGAACGGCCCCACGATCGACGCCAGGTGGGCCGCCGCCTGCCCCCCGATGCGCATGTGGAGCTCCTCGAAAAACACCGGGTGGCCGGCGCGCGCAGGCGGCTCGGCCCGCCACAGGCAGGCCTTGGCGTCGATAGCCGGCGTGCTGTCAGGGTCGGGGCGCAGCAGGATCACCCGGCAAGGATGGTGGGCACCGATCGAACGGACCGACTTTGCCGCCGCTTCGGCCTCGTCGCTCCCGTTGCTCACCATGACGATGGTCATGACTGCGGCGCGCGTCCCCGCTTCCCGCCCGGCGGCTTGCCGGCGCAGCGCGGGCAAGGCAGCGAGCACCTCGCCGAGGCTGGATTGCTGCTTGGTCCAGGTCTGGACAGCTTGGGGCTCGCCCGGTGCCGGTGGGGCCGGAGCGTTCAGGGAGTCCGCCACTTCCGTCCGTCCCGCTCGAGGAGCGTGTCGGCGGCCCGCGGCCCCCAAGACCCCGCCCCGTAGCCAGCGAGGGGGGCGCCGTCGTCCGCCCAGACGTCGAGCAGGGGCTGGACGATCCCCCAGGCCGTGTCGACCTCGTCACTTCTTATGAACAGGGTCGGGTCGCCGGCCATGGCGTCGAGCAATAGGCGCTCGTAGGCGTCGGGCGGCTCCTCCAGGAAGGCGGCTCCGTAGGAAAAGTCCATCAGTACGTCCCTTACGACGAAGGCCTGCCCGGGCACCTTGGCCCCGAAGCGGAGCGTCACACCCTCGTCGGGTTGGACGCGCACCACGAGGGCGTTGGGGTGGAGCCCGCGCGCGGCCTCTTTCGGGAAGGCGAGGTGGGGGACCTCCTTGAACTGGAGGCTGACTTCGGTGACCCGCTTGGGCAGGCGCTTGCCTGTGCGCACGTAGATCGGCACCCCGGCCCAGCGCCAGTTGTCGACCGCGAGCTTGAGCGCCACGTAGGTCTCGGTGACCGAGTCGGGGGCGACGCCCTCCTCGGCGCGGTAGCCGGGGACGGCGACCCCGTCGACGACGCCCGGCGTGTACTGGCCGCGGACGGACTTGAGAT
>DAHWQF010000327.1 GCA_027334785.1 Acidimicrobiaceae bacterium | reverse complement strand
AGCCAGGCGACGAAGCGGCTCACGTGCTCGGCCCTTGCCTCGTCCCAGCCGACGCCGACCTTGGCGAGGAACTCGAACCAGAACTGCAGGCTGAACGCGTATGCCCGGGCCGTCGTGGGTGAGCGGCCGAGGGCTTGGAGGTGGGACAGGAGCTCCTCTGCCGGGGCCACGACGTCGCCCGCTTCGTCGATGACCGTCCAGGACTCCTCCCCGTCGGGCATCACTACCTGCTGGGCCCGCACCGCTCAGCCCTCCTCGGGGAAGCCGAGGAGGGCCCGCCAATAGGCGTAGTCGCTATAACGGCGCCGTGCGGTGGAGGGGGCTACGGCGAGGCGGGAGGCGACCTCGGGCCAGCTGTACCCCTGCTCGAGCGCATCGGTGACTGCGTCGGGCACGCGGCTTTGGGCTTCGGCGAGCAAGCTCGCGAGGCACGAGAGCTCCGCCCTCGGGCCGGCCGGCGAGCCGCCGCGCGAGCCGAGGAGGCAGTTCAAAGCCACGCCGATAAGAGACCAGGTGTCGTAGCCGACGTGGGGCTCGAGGGCCCTGTCGCAACCAGGCTCGTGGCGCTCGGGGCCCCCGTCGGCTCCCGCGCCGCAGGAGCAGGGCGGGCACTTGGCGAGCGCCTCGGTGCCGAAGCGCACCTTCGGGGAGCGATTGGGCATGTGCATGAAGCGTAGTGACTTCAAGCACACGCGTGGTGGATCCTCCCCAGGCGCTAGCAAGGCAGTATGTCACCGAGAGAAGCCAAGTCCCGTCACCGCCAGATCATGGCCGAGATCGCCAAGGTCGGCTTCTGCCTGCCGGGGAGCCTCGTCGCGCGCACCACCCGGTGTGGGAACAGCGGCTGTGCCTGCCACACCGGTCCCGAAAAGCGCCACGGGCCATACCCTTCGTGGACCCGCCGGGTGGCAGGCAAGACCGTCACCCGCACCCTTAGCGCCGAGCAGGCGGAGCGCTACAAGCCCTTTTTCCAGAACAGCCGCCGCCTTAAAGGACTGGTCGAGGACCTCGAAGCGCTCTCGGTAAGGGTCGTCAGCGAAGCCGAGGGCTGGGCCAACCCCCTCGAGGGGTGACCGTTTACGTAGGTGACGCTCCAGAGAACAGTGTCTACAACGATGGCTTTGGGGTAGCAAAGTGACATCGGAGACACCCTTTAGCGCGCTCCAGATAACGAGAGCTATGCCGATATCGGCATAGCTCTCGTACTCGGCCATCATCCCCTGGAACTGCAACAGCATCTCGTCTTCGGGGGTCTCAACCTTGCGGGCCTTTACGAAGCGGACCTCGCTGCCCGCCTTGTGGAGCTCGTCGATCAACAGCCGTCTGGTAGGCCAGTTTGCGGGCAAGGCGGTCTGGCGAGTAGCAGATGACCACGTCCACCGGGACCTGGGCAGCAAGGTCCCGGAGCCGCTCCAGCGCCGGGCGCACCAAGCTGGCACCGGTGAACCCCTCGTCAGTGAACACCCAGCCGTCGGGGACCTCAAGCCCCCACGACTCGGCGGCAGCTCGGCACTCCACGAGCTGCGAGCCGATCGTCTGTTCCTCCCTCTGTCGCGCCCCCGACACCCGGGCGTAGATGGCCGCTGTCGTCATGGTCACTCCTGTCTTTAGCACGTTCCCCGCCGTTTGGGGACAAGGATCTTGTAGACGCTGGCGAGCAACTGCTCGCCGGCGCGGTCGAAGACGTACTCGGCGCAGACCTGTCGCTCAGCCGGCCCCGCCATGATGACGCTCCAAGAACTCCGACAACGCCTGGCTGACCAGCGACGAGATGCTCTGGCCCGTCGCCTTTGCCGCCCTACGTACGCGCCGGGCGAGAGCCGCTGGGAGCTTGACCGTGAACACCACCTTGCGCCCAGGGACCTCCATGGCGCCCTCGTCCCTAGCCCGTTCCACGTACCGCCGGGCCTGGCGCTCCGAGAGACGGTAGCGGCGTGCCAGTTCGCGGGCCGCCTCGCCAACACCCATGCCTCCATGGAGAAGCTCGCTGGCGGTATTGACCCTCCTGGCAACCTGTTCACCCCGGGCCCGACGACCATAGGCCATGACGCTTAGATACTACCCTACGCGTCACGCTGGGTGGTGGACCTACGGCGCGGCTTGCGGAACAGCTTCTCCCCACGCCGGTATGGCAGAGCGACGTCGAACTCGAAGTTCGCTATTGCGTTGGGGGAGTCATCACACCACCCTGAGGAGTTCCCTCCTCGGTGGGAGCGAACTGATCCCGGTCGACCACGCCTGCCTTCAACCACCGCCCGACGAGTTCCCTGGCGGGGAACGTGCCGAGGGCGGAGAGAAGGTGATCATGGTCGATTCGGTCGAGTGCCGCCGCCAGGTCCGCGTCAAGCACCCAGCACCGCCTCGTTGAACCACGAGCCACGGTGAAGATGGCCGAGATCGCGTCATGGCAGCCACGCCCCGGCGGAAACCCATAGGACTTCGGCTCGAAGCGTGCCTCCCACTCTTGCTCCAGCGCATTGACGACCAGGGCTTGTGACGCCCTGTTGAAAATGGCCGGTATCCCGAGCGGGCGCTGTTTCCCGTTCTTCTCCCGCTGAGACGAGTGTGTGGTTCGCGAATGTGTAGTTGTGATCGGGCACTTGACGCGTGCAACCCGGCAGTCGCTGGGTGACACTTGCCCGATCCCGGTGGCCCAGATCGAGCGGACGACGACCGAGCAAGCCGAACTCTCCGAGAGGTCGAAGGAGCGCGCCTACTTGCCGGGTGAGCCACTGTGGTGGCGATGAAGGCCACCTTCGACGACCACGTCATCACCACGAGACCTGTCCACACCGAGACCGGGCGGCTCGCCCCGCAGGGCACACACGGCTTCATCCTTCGCGTCCGAGCGGGCCCAGAGGAACGCTACGTCGCCGAACTCTGGCTCCCCAATCCGCCAGACTCTGACGAGGACGAATCGGCATTCTCCTGCCTTAGTGACTTCGAAGTGGTCTGACAGGCCGAACTTGCATGCTTTGACAGCAGGAGCTCACATCTGAAGGTCAATCGGTAGCACTGGTTCACCGGACCGGTAGCGGGACCACCTGGCCGGTGGCAGCGACGCTGGCGGCGCGAAGACGCTCGTTCTCGGCACGCAGGACCCGGTTGATCTCGGCCTGCCGCTCGGCCTCAGCGCGGGTGACGGCGGCGACGGTCTTCCACGCGGCGAGCGCCTCTTCGAGCTGTTGGACGTGCCGGGTCGTTGTGGCGCTGGATGTGTCAGATCGTCGGGCCCGCTGCGTCCGAAGCGATTGCCAAGTCTTGGCCAGTTCCGGCGCTGACTCGAAGTAGTGGTAGAGCTGTTTGCGGCTCATGCCCGCTTCTCGAGCAAGGCTCGTGGCGGTCACCTTGGGGTCGCTCGGCCCACCACGAGCCCTCGCGAGTCGAGCCATCGCGGCTTTGATGTCGGCCTCAGCTTGTTGAGGAGTGCCGCGTGGGCGCCGGTCGCTCATCGCCATCACGACTCCGCCGTCGCGCTCGCCAGGGCAGCGAGCCAGGTGATGCGCCACTCCTGGGCGAGGATGAGGGGGCGGTAGACCGCCGCCGTGCCTGGCGCGTGCCGGTCGTCGGCGAGCCGTTCGAGCAGTCGAAGGCGCTCCTCCTCAAAGCGCCGCAGCAGTCGGGCCGGCTGACGGCGACAGGCCTGCTCCATCTCGGCGATCGAGGCCCGGGCGCCGTCGAGCTCGAGCTGCAGGCGTGATCGCAGCAGCGGGCGGTCGTCGCCTGCGCTGGCGATGTGCGCCTCGAGGCGAGCGGCCTCGATGTCCCAGAAGCCGAGATGGGCCGGCGGGTCGAGGACCACGTTGCGACAGGCACGCTCGGGGCGGTCGCCGAGCTCGAAGCAAAGCCCGGAGGCGAGCTGGGGCAGGCCGTCGACAAAGGAGCCCCCGCTCCTTGCCGCCTGCACGGCGAGGCAGCGCGCCTCACGGCGCACCCCGGCGCAGTCCCAGCCGTCGCCGCAGGCGTGGAGGCCGGCGAGCAGCTTCGCCGCTTGCCCCTCCGCATCGATGGCGGCGAGCGGCTCGAGGCCGGCGGTCTTGGCGGCGCTGAAGGAGGCGAGCACGTCGCTGGCAAAGGCTGACCCGGCAGGACCGACCAGGCCCGGCGCCTCGTCCTCGACGACGTAGGACCTGATGCGCGCCGTGAGCGCCTCGGCCTTGGCGAGCTCGTAGGCCTCGAACCACTTCCGGTCGTGGTTGGCGTAGTAACCGGCCGCCACCTCGGCGGTGTCCTTCAGCTGGAGCTCGACAGCGACGTGGCCGTCGGGCTGCCAGGCGGCGATGACGGCGAAGGTCCGCCGGTACTGGTGGGCGGTGATGCTGGTGCCGATCGGCTCGAAGCCGAACTCCTCGGCGTGCTCGTCGACCCAGGCGCTGAACTCTTCGCAGGGGCTCATCCCAGGCGCCAGGCCGGCTCGGCGCTGACGACCTCGCCCGAGCGTGCAGACGAGGTGGTCGGACCGCACGCGCCTGCCGGTGATGGGGTCGACGACGAGGACCTCGAGCGGTCGCACGAGCTCCTCGAGCAAGCCGATGGCATGAACAGCGACCGGGGTCACCCACCAGATGCCGGGCTCGGGCTGGCGCTGGTGCTTCTGCACCGTCGAGCGCAGCGCCCAGGT
>DAHWQF010000326.1 GCA_027334785.1 Acidimicrobiaceae bacterium | reverse complement strand
CCGCCGGAGTGCTCTCTGCGGTTGCCCTCGGCAGGCTGCGCCGGCGCCACGCCTACCGCTACCACCCACCCGCCCCCGGCCGCGACCTCACCCCACCGCCGCCGCTCCCGACCCTTCAGCACTTGACCCGCGCCGCACACGGCGACGGCGACGGCGGGGCTCGCCACGGCCTCCAGGTGCCGGCGCAGGCGTGCCAGCCAGGCCAACTTGTAGGCAAAGTGCGCTGACCCGACTGCCCGGCCATTGGGCACGTACACGCTCAGCACCGACACGCCTCCACAGCGCGCCGTCACGAGCCTTGTGTCCTGGTCCGGCTCGCCGCCGTCGGCAAAACCGTACACGGGGTCCTCGAGGCCGACTCGCGACAAGATGGCAACGCCGTTCCACTGGCCCGACCCGTGGTGGACGGCCTCGTAGCCGAGGGCTTGGAACGCGAGGTGGGGGAAGGCCGCGTCCGCGAGCTTGGTCTCTTGGAGGCAAAGCACGTCGGGCTGCGCGTAGCCGAGCCATTCGGGCACGCGCTCCATGCGGGCCTTCAACGAGTTGACGTTCCAGGTGGCGATGCGCACCAGCGGCCTCAGGACGACCCGCTCGCAGGCATGGTGACAACCTGGAACAGCTCAGCCACACTGCCCTCGGGGAGGCCGGCAAGCGAGGCACCTGCCGACCCCGTGGCGCGCAGGCGCCCTTCCAGGTCGGCCTCATGTGCAACCTGGCTCTCGTGGCAGCGGAGGGCAGCCAGCTTGCGGGCAAAAGTGCCCGTGATGTCGACGGCCCGGTTGGGCCGGGGCGACGCCATGAGCCACACCTCAGCGACGGAGTGCGGCTCGAGGCCCTCCTCGAGGAGCTCAGGGTGGGCAAAGGGGTTACGAGCGTCCGGGTAGGCGGAGCAAACGGCAGCTTCACCCACGGCCAAGTGGTCTGGGTGGCTCGCCCCGACGCGCTCCCAGTTGCGCTCCGGGCTCTGGCAGACCAGCCGGTCCGGGCGCCACTGGCGGACGACCCGGCTCACATCGCGCCGCAACTCGAGGCTCGGGGTGACCTTCCCGTCTGGGTACCCAAGGAAAGTGACCTCGCTGACACCGACCTCGGCGGCGGCTTCGCGCTGCTCGTGCCGGCGCAGCTTGGCCACTTCGGGGCGGCTCGCCGAACGGTCAGAACCACCCGCGTCGCCGTCGGTCACGATGCAATAAGCGATCTCCATCCCCGTCGCCGCCCACTTCGCCATGGTCCCGGCGGCGCCGAAGTCGACGTCATCGGGGTGAGCGGTCACTACGAGCACGCGGCGCGGCCCACCCGAGTCATCGAGGGGCAACAAGGGAGGTGGAGAACCCGCTGGCACGGGCCAACTCTACCGACTACGGCACCCGCCACCCCCTGACGACAACTGGCACCCCGGTGAGAGTGGGCGGGCCAGCTCGCCTCTGGCCCTGCCCACTCGGTGGCCCCCCTTTGGCACGCCCCCTGTGGCGCCCCCTGTGGCGCCCCCTGTGGCACACGCCTGTGGCGCCCCCTTGTGGCGCCGCCGAGAGCCAGCCCGAGCAGCAGCCCTCGCCTATGACGAGTGTTACACTGCGTCGAGCCAAACGCCAGGCACCTCACCTTGGTACGGGCGGTGCGAACGGGCCGAGCAAGGACGCGCTAAACGCGGTCGGAAAACTGCGTTCAGCGCTAATCCTGCCGATACACGATCGCGGCCCATCTGTACGCCGAAAGTCCCAATTTTGCCTATATGGGGCTCGCGGCCATCCTCGTACCAAGCAAAGGCGCTACCATTCTCGACGTGCCCGCCCCTCGCAAGAGCGACCCGGAGTTGGTGGAGGCGGTGCGCAGCGGGGGGTCCAGGGAATTCGCAGCACTTTACCGCGCGCACGTCGGCACGGTCCGTGCGGTTGCTGCGAGCCGCGTCGGCGACGACCCGGAAGCGGTGGCAGATGTTGTGCAAGAAACGTTCCTGCGCGCGCTGTATAGCTTGGGCGGCCTGCACGACGCCACCCGCCTGCGCGCATGGCTGAGCGCTATCGCGCGCAACCTCGCGACGGACCATCTACGCCACCGCCATCGCGTGGTTGCGCTCGACGAGCCCTACGCCCTCGACCTGGCGGACACTCGCCCCGGCCCCGTCCACTTGGCGGAACTGTCGGACCTCGCTCGGCGTGTGCAGGGATGCGTGGCTGGTCTCTCCCGGCGCGATGCGACCGCCATTGCGTTGGTCACCCATTTCGGTTTCGGAGCCTCCGAAGTCGCCGGCGCCCTCGGCCTCTCGGCGAACGCAGCCAAAGTGATGCTCCACCGCGCCAGGCTTCGCCTCCGCCAAGCCCTGGTGCTCCAAGTCATGGTGAGCCAACCGGACCTGGCCTGCCCCGAGTTGCGCCGCATCCTGGCCGAAGAGCCCTCCGACGCGGCTCGCCACGTGCAGCACTGTGACCAGTGCATTTCGACGGCGGCCAACGAAGTCGTAGCTTCTCGTTCGCCGGGCCAACCCCTCCGCCTCGAGCGCGCGAGCGGAGCTGTCCGTAGTTCGCCCCGCCTACGGACCGCCGACCTGGCAGGGGCAGCCGTGTTTAGCGGGAAAGGGCCGCAGGTACCCTCGAGTTTCGCAGGGCACTAGCGAAGTTACCAATACCGGCGTCAGTCGGCCAAGCCGACGACGTGGACCCCCCTCTCACGCAAGGCCTCAGCAAGCGCCTCCGGCAAAGCGGTCGGCCGCCAGTCCACATCGATAGCCGAGCCGCCCGGGGCTTCGACGTCCACGAGAGGTGGCGTCTGGTAAGCAAGCGCGACGCCAGGCGCGAGCAGCTTGGCGAACATCTCCCTCTCCTCGTCGTCGAGCTCGTCGGCTATAAAACCGGCCAACTTGTCGAGCAACCTCTGGGCAGCCTCGGTGCCGGAGGTAGTCATGGCTTACTATAGACGGCGCTTGTCTCCCGCTGTTACACCAACTCACGGATTTCGTCGCAAATCACGCAATTTTGCGACGCAGCGTGCTGCTCGCGCGAGGTGGGCGCTCTGTGACTGAGAGAGTGTAGCGCTGCTGGCTCAGGCCACCGTCCAGGTCGTGCCCGAGCGAAGGAGTGCTGCAAGGTCGCCCGGGCCCTTCCGGGTGGCGGCGTCGGCCAGTTGGTCCTCTACGAGCGAGCCGTAGTCCGGACGCTCGACAGCCCTGAACACCCCGATGGGGGTGGGTGAATACGGCCCACTGGCAAGACGGGAAAGGGAAAAAGCCAGGGCGGGGTCCTCCCTTGCCTCGTCATGGACGAGCAGGGCGTCTTCGCCCACTTCGCTCACGTCGACTATGACCGCGCTGCCATGCGCGTCGAGCACGACCCCCTTTTCCCCATCTGGCCCAAACCGGACTGGCTTGCCGTGCTCAAGGGGCACGAGCATGCTGGCACGGTTGTCCTTGGACGTTATGGCGTCGAAGGCACCGTCGTTGAACACATTGCAGTTTTGGTAGACCTCGACAAAAGCTGCGCCTTTGTGCTGGTAAGCCCGACGGAAGGTCTCCATCATGTGCTTGCGGTCCATGTCATGGGTCCGCGCGACAAAAGTCGCCTCGGCGCCAAGCGCGAGGGAGACGGGGTTGAACGGGTAATCGAGGGAGCCGAACGGGGTCGACTTGGTGACTTTCCCCGCCTCGGAAGTAGGCGAGTACTGGCCCTTGGTGAGGCCGTATATCTGGTTGTTGAAAAGGATGATCGTAAGGTTGACATTGCGCCTTAGCGCGTGGAGCAAGTGGTTACCGCCTATTGACAATGCGTCGCCGTCGCCCGTGATGACCCAGACATGCAAATCGGGACGCGCCACCGCGAGGCCCGTTGCCAGCGCGGGCGCACGGCCGTGTATGGAATGTACGCCATAGGTGTTCATGTAATAGGGGAACCGGCTGGAGCAGCCGATGCCCGACACGAACACCGTCTCCTCACGCTTGGCGCCGAGCTCGGGCATCAGCAGCTGTACCGCCGTCAGTATCGAGTAGTCGCCGCACCCCGGGCACCAGCGCACCTCTTGGTCGCTGGCCCAGTCCTTGCGGGTAGTAGCCGGTGCGATCAAGTCCGTCATCGCCCCTCCGTCCTCAGCATCTCGAGCTGAGAAGTTATCGCCAGCTCCACGTCCGTGCGCCGCAACGGCAACCCGTTAACTTTGTTGAGCCCCTGCGCGTCGACAAGGAACTCGCTCCGTACGAGCTTGCGGAGCTGGCCTAGGTTGACCTCGGGCACGAGCACCCGCTTGTACGAGCGCACGACGTCGCCCAAGTTGCGAGGGAAGGGGTTCATGTGGCGCAGGTGCACATGGGCCACGTCGGCTCCTGCGGCCCGCACCGCCCTAACCGCAGCAGAGATGGCACCATATGTCGAGCCCCACCCGAGGACCAAGAGCTCGGCTTTCCCCGCGGGGTCGTCCACCTCGACAGGTGGGATGTCCGAAGCGATGCCAGCTACTTTCTGGGCACGTAGGCGGACCATGAGGTCGTGGTTCACCGGGTCATAGGAGACGTTGCCCGCCCCGTCGGACTTCTCGAGACCCCCGATCCGGTGCATTAACCCGGGCGTGCCCGGGACGGCCCACGGCCGGGCAAGTGTCTCGGGATCCCGGAGGTAGGGCCAGAACACCTCTGAGCCGTCCGCCAGGATC
>DAHWQF010000325.1 GCA_027334785.1 Acidimicrobiaceae bacterium | reverse complement strand
GCCAGCGCCAGAAGAAGCTCTTCACCGCGCCAGGCCCTAACCGGTCGCAGGTGCGCTGCAAGGCTTGGGGGTCCTCGCAGGACAAAAAGCCATTGTCAAGTGCCTGGTAGGCGATGCCGGCCTTCTCCAGCTGGCGCTGTGCCCAGGAGTGGCCGTTCAACCAGAGCCAGATCGGGAAAGGGCCATATGCGTTGGTCTTCCAGAACGCCGCACCCCAGTCGAGGTCCCAGATGTAAAAGTAAAAGTGGTTCACCATGGCCATCTGCCGGCCCCACTCCATGTGGGGGTGGCGTGCGTTCTCCTGGCCCTTGGCCTTCCACGAGCGCCACACCGAGGCCTTCTCCTGGGCGATGCCGATCATCGCTACCCGGCCCTCGCCACCCTTCTTGGCCGCCGCTTCGAGGTAGGGACGCGCGACTTCCTCCTTCGAGACCTTCTCCTTGCGCTTCTTCTTCTCCTTCGACCAAGGCGTCAACCACACCCGCCCAGCGTGGTGACGCTGGACGTGTGCGGGTAACGCATCCTTTCCACCCGCTCGCCGGTAGGTCTTTCGAGCTCGTCTCCCGGCGGCGCAACTGGGACGGCGACTGGGCCTACTACTTCGACGAGTCCCATACGTTGTGCTGGCTCCCGGCAGCTTGGACCGACGCCGTGCCCCCGCACCCCGTGGTGGCTATAGGTGGTGGGCGCAGTTGGTTCATTCCGGAAGACCTGCTCCAGCTGGCGGCGCTGATCGCTTCGCAGCGGGCCAGCAGGAGCTGAAGCTGTAAAGACGATTCCGCCGGAGGTGTCAGAGTGATTTTGCCGGCACACGAGCCCAACCTTGAACGAGAGAAGAGGCGATCAAGGAGGGTGGGCTTACATGCATAAGGAACTACCGCCTAATGGGAGTAGATGCTTGACACCGAGTTCCCAAGCTTGACAGAATCCTACTTACACTGGTGTAGTCCCCGAAGAGGAGGCAGGATGGCAAAGCAGGCAAGGCCCGACCCCAAGGCCGAGGCGCTCGTGGCGCGCCGGAGCCTCAACCCGCACCCCGACGCCGTGGCCGACGAGCTGTTCGCGGCCGAGGAGTTCTTCGACGCCCGCGACCTGGTCCAGGTGAAGTACGAGATGGTGCGACGTGCACGCGTCGACCGTCTGCCCGTTGCCCGCGCGGCGCGGGCGTTCGGCATGTCGAGGCCGTCGTTCTACGAAGCCGCGTCGAGCCTGGACGAGGGCGGCTTGCCGGCCCTCGTGCCCGCCAAGCCCGGCCCGAAAGGGCCGCACAAGCTCACCGAAGGAGTGGTCGACCACCTTGAAGCCGTCCTCGCTGCGGACCCGTCGGCGTCGTCTGCCGAGCTCGCCCATGCCGTGGCCGAGCGCTTCGGCTACGACGTTCACCCCCGTAGCGTCGAGCGCGCCTTGGCCAGGCGTCGCCACCCCAAAAGTGGACGGTGAGGCGACCGTGACCAGGCCTGCGCCGTTGCCGGGGATGGTGGAGGACTACGAAGCGCTGCGCGGAGCTGTGCTTTCCGGGCAGCCCGGTGGCCCCCAGTTCGGGCGGGTGGTCGTAGAGCGCGCCGGGCTCGCCGCCTGGGCCGAAGCGTGGTCGGCCGCCACACCGGCGCCGCGGCGTGAAGCCCCGAAGCCCACGTGCCCACTGCCGGTCGCCGTCGACGAGACGGTGCGGCTCTTGGCGGGCATGGCGATGGCAGTGGCCGGGGCAGCGAGGTGAGCCCGGTGGGCAGCGACGCCACCAAGGTGACCTCCGAGCACCTGCGCCGAGCGGCTTACTTGTATGTACGCCAAAGCACTTTGAGGCAGGTACAGGAGAACACGACCTCCACCGACCGCCAGTACGGGCTCCGCCAGCGCGCTGTCGCCCTCGGTTGGGCCGCCGACCAGGTGGTGGTGATCGACTCCGACCTCGGCCAGTCCGGCGCCTCGGCGGCCGACCGCGAAGGCTTCCAGCGGCTCGTGGCCGATGTCGGCATGGGCAAGGCCGGCATCGTTTGCGGCCTGGAAGTGTCGAGGTTGGCCCGCAACAGCGCCGACTGGCAACGGCTCTTGGAGATATGCGCCCTAACCGAGACCTTGATCCTCGACGAGGACGGCCTCTACGACCCCTGCGCCTTCAACGACAGGCTCGTCTTGGGGCTTAAAGGCCAGCTCAGCGAGGCAGAACTGCACTACTTGAAGGCACGCCTCCGAGGCGGGATCCTGGCCCGGGCGCGAAAGGGCGAGTTCGCCCTCCCGCTCCCGGTCGGGCTCGTCTACGACCCTTCCGGGAACGTGGCCCTCGACCCCGACGCCCAGGTCCAAGGCGCCATCAAGCACCTCTTCGCCACCTTCGGCCGCACGGGGTCGGCTCGTTCGACCGTCACCATTTTCGCCAAAGAAGGGCTGATGTTCCCCCGCCGTCTCCGCAGGGGGCCGCACCGCGGGGAGCTCGCCTGGGCCCGGCTCGAGCACAGCCATGTGCTGAAGGTCTTGCACAACCCCCGCTATGCCGGCGCCTTCTGCTACGGGCGGACCCGCTGGCGCCGCCTCCCCGACGGTGGCATGGCGACCGAGGTGCTGCCCCGCGAGAAATGGACAGCCTTGCTGCCCGGCGCCCACGTCGGTTACATCAGCTTCGAGGAGTGGGAGCGCAACCAGGAGCGCCTCGCCAAAAACGCGGCCGCCCACGGGCTCGAACGCCGGGCCAGCCCGCCCCGGGAGGGCCCGCGCTCCTGCAGGGGATGGTCGTCTGCGGCCGCTGCGGCCGGCGTATGACGGTCCGCTACCACAGCCGGGACGGGAGGCAGTGGCCCGAGTACATCTGCCAAGCAGCGGCGGTCGCACGGGGTGAGCGGCTCTGCCAGTCGGTCCCCGGCGCGGCCGTCGACTCCGCCGTCGGCGAGCTCTTGGTCGAGACCGTGACCCCGCTCAGCTTGGACGTGGCCCTGGCAGTCGCCGACGAGGTGGACGCCCGTGCCGCCGAAGCCGACAACCTCCGCCGCCAGGCGGTCGAGCGGGCCCGTGAGCACGCCGAGATGGCCCGGCACCGTTACCTGGCGGTCGACCCGGCCAACCGTTTGGTAGCCGACACCTTGGAAGCGGACTGGAACTCTGCCCTGCGTGACCTGGCGGCGGCCCGGGACGACTACGAACGCCAAAAGGGCGCCTCGGCGCGCCTGGACGAGGCGAAGCGGGCCAAGGTCATGGCGCTGGCGACTGACTTCCCGGCGCTTTGGCGTGACCCGGCCACGCCCCAGCGCGAGCGCAAGCGCATGGCCCGCCTGCTCGTCGAAGATGTGACGCTAATTCGTGGCGAGAGGCTCGGCGTGCACGTGCGGTTCCGGGGCGGCAAGCTCCACAGCCTCGACCTGCCCCTGCCGGTCAACGCGTTCGAGGCCCGTCGCATCCCGGCTGTCGCCTTGGCCCGCATCGACGAACTGCTCGGCTCGTGCACGGAAAAACAGGTCGCCAGGGCCCTGAACGAGGAGGGCCACAAGACAGGTGACGGCCTGGCTTTCGACGCCATCGCCGTCAAGCGTGCCCGGTTCGCCTACGGGCTGCGCTCCCGCTACGACCGCCTCCGCGACGCAGGCCTGCTCACGGCTGGCGAAATGGCCAAGGCCCTCGGCATCACTACGGTCACCGTCCGGCAATGGCGCCTCGCCGGGCTCCTTTCAGGCGAGCGGTGCAACGACAAGGACGAGTACCTCTACCACCCACCAGGGCCCAACCCGCCGCAAAAACAGCGAGGGGCCAAGCTCGCCAAGCGGGCGCTCGCAGCCGGAGGGCACGGCTATGCCCGGTGAGCCCCCGTCGCGCGACGTTTCCGCGACGCGTCGGTGCCCGGTGTGCGGCACGGCGTTCCGCCCCGGGCGTGCGGACCAAGCCTTTTGTGGCGAGAACTGCCGCAAGCTCGCCTGGCGCCGCCAGCACCAGGCTGTGCCGAGCGCCCCTGTCGTCCCACCCGGCCAGCCCCGCCGGCCAATTACAGTTCATGAGTGCCAAAGTTGTGGCAGCCGGTCCCTCGGTTCGCAAAGGTGCGAGGAGTGCAACACTTTCGGCGAGAAGGTCGGCATCGGGGGTCTCTGTCCCCACTGCCTGTTGACTGAACTACGAGGCCCGTCTCGGGCACGAACGAGGGCGTCAGGGGGCGGTCAGTGTTGGGCCGGACGTGGCTCTTCCCATCCCTCTACTTCGGCCATCACCTGCGCCGACAGGGCCTCGAGCTCGTCTACGAGCTGGCGGAGACGGCGTGCGTTTTCGAACCAAGGCCCGTAACGTTCGGCCTGTGCGGCACTGAGCGTCCGGGTGGTGGTCTTGTCCCCAACCCGGCGGATCCACGACGGGTAAGGCCCGTGGCGGCGCTCCGGGTCGCTCTGGCAATGGCAGGACGGCGTGCTACAGCGGGTGGTACGGGCCACGAGGCTGCCTGGGAGGCAGAACCCGAGCTTGGAGATCTCGGCCATTATCTGGCGTTTGCGGGTGTGAGCTTGACGGGAGGCCATGGCCCCTTGCTAGCCACCGGGAGAGGATCCACCAACCGAAGGCTTGAACACATTATGGTCAAGCCTCATGGCCATCACGTCCTGCTTGCCCCGGGGCGAGCTCGGCGACGAGCACTTCCCGCTCGAGCCCTTGTGCTCGTGCGGGCGGCTCGTCATGCCGAGGGAAGCCCACCGCCT
>DAHWQF010000324.1 GCA_027334785.1 Acidimicrobiaceae bacterium | reverse complement strand
GGGGGTAAGGGGACTGGTGGCAGAGACCGGCCTGACCAATAATGCCGCGCCGAGGGAGTAAGGGGCCTGGGGGCCTGGTGGCAGAGACCGGCCTGGTGCGGGATAAAAGCCTCAGCATCGCTCTCGGGTGCACGGTCGCCTCCTATACGCGCGGCCAGGCGGCTCAGTTCGCATTTACGGTCGCCATCGCCAAGGTGTGGGTCTGGGTTGAGGCGGTGGCCTGGGCGGGAGTGCCGGCGCTCATAGCGCTCTCCCTCGTGCAGGCTCTCGCCCGGGCCAGGCTCCACAACGACACAACGACACAACGACACAACGACGCCCAGCGCGCCCGGTAAGAGCCCTTCTGGCTCAACTGGGTGCGTTCCCAACTCCTGGGTGCACCAGCGGGCCAAATAGCGACGCCAAGCGCACCCCGAAGCAAGTACTGCACCGAGAAACCCCGGTGCGCGACGCCCGGTGAGGCCGGCGCCGGCTGGCTGTCCGCCGGTCGTTATGATCCCTGTCCGGCCGCACTGCGATCGCCCTAGCGCGGGTGACAGCCACTCCAAGTTTGGCCTACAACTTGGAGAGGTGGGTTTATGACAGCCTGGGGCTGAGACAGAACTGCCGCACGATCTCTTGACCGAGCGCACCGTCGGCAAATAAGCGCAGTGCCTCCAACTGGCGTGTCACGCACGTTACGCTCACCCCCCGCCCTGGCGCTGCGAAGTGTCGTTTATGGACGTCGCTCCGTGTCGGCACCTGCCCGTAAAGGGTACGAAGGCAAAAAAGCCCCAGGGTTTCCTCTAACTCTTTGGCCTCTCCAGCGGCGCGCGCCCAGGGACATGGAGCCCAGGTTGCACGTTAAGGCTGGTGGGCTCCGGCTGCCCCGAGTAGCTGCGGATGGCGCCGGCTCAGGTCGGCGCACGACCGGCAGGCGCGTTCGGGCAACAGGCCCCAGCTAATGAGTAAGCCAAAAATCCGACAACCGATGCAATAGCCGGCGAACGACTCGAGCGATGCCGCGCCAACCAGGGCACCCAGCACGGCCCAGGCGGCCAGGTGCTCGCCGGCGCCGAACCACAGCACCACGGCCGAGGTAGAGAAGACAACGCCCATGGCCTGGGCGAAGCGCTTGGCGGGCCCGGGGACGGGGCGGGCCGGCCCGAGGCGGGGTGCCACCACCCGGGTGGCCAGTTGCCCGAGCGGGCTTAGGGTGGGGCCAGTCAGGGCGCGCGCGTAAAACCCGTAGGTGATGGGTACCAGCAACCAGGGCACGCCGGTGGCTATGGCGGTGACCGACATGGCCACGACCCCTCCCGCCACTACTCGAGCTGCGACCTCGTTGACGGGGTCAGGGAAGCTGAACAGAGCCTTGGCCCATGTCTTCACAACGCCCTCCTCATGACGTTACCCCTGGTACCTCTGGGTGCACCGCAATAGTTTACCCACTTGGTCATAAATTTGGGGGCGTCTTTTGGGACCTCGTCGCGCTCACCTAGAGTGTGGCAACGGTCTGGGCCGCTTACCCCGCTGCTCGGCGGCCTGGCCGGCGCCAGCTGCCTAACACCAGGGCCGGCAGGACACCTCTTGCCGGGGGTCTCACTTGGCTAGAAGTTATATCTAGTAGAGCCTAGACTAAAAGAAAAGACCAAATGGCTGACAACCACGTTGCTCACCCGCCCGCCACCGCCGAAGTGGGTGGCCCACACCACCCAGTGCCCTTACTGCATCGCTGGCCACTCCCGCCCGGCACACCAAAGGAGGACCACCGACCAAGGGATCATGGAGACCAGCTGGGTGGCAGCCGGGATGCGGGCGGGGAGCGCGAAGCGGGCGGGGAGCTCGGCCTTGGCTTGGCGGGGAACGGTCGGGCGCGGGCGCCAAGGGCCGTGGTCATAGGCGCCGGCTTCGCTGGCTTGGCTGCGGTGCGGCGCCTGGCACCGGCACAGGTCGAAGTCACGCTGGTGGACCGGCACAACTTCCATACCTTCCAGCCCCTTCTTTACCAGGTGGCCACGGCCGGCCTCGGGCCGGGCGACGTCGCCTACCCGGTGCGCACGATCTTCCGGCGCCGGCCCCGCGTGCGCTTCGTCCATGCCCTGGTCACCGGGGTCGACCTGGGCGCCCAGCGGGTCGAGCTCGAAGGCGCCGGCCCCTTGCCCTACGACTACCTGGTGGTGGCGACGGGCGCCACCGCGGCGACCTTTGGGGTGCCCGGCGTAGCCGAGGGCTCCTTCCGCCTTTACACGCTGGAGGACGCCCGCCGGCTCCGCAACCAGGTCCTGTCTGTGCTGGAGAAAGCCGATGCCGCCGGCGAGCGGGACGGGGGTGCCCCGGTGTTCGTGATCGTGGGCGGGGGCCCGACCGGCGTGGAGACGGCGGGGGCGTTGGTAGAGCTCCTCGACACCGCCGTCCGCCACGACCGGCTCCAGATCGACCGGCGCCGGGCCCGGGTCATCCTCTTCGACGCTCTAGACGAGCTGCTCATGGGGTTCCCGGCCCGGGCGCGGCGCTACGCCCAACGGGTGCTAGAGAAGCGGGGTGTCGAGGTGAGGCTCGGCACACGCGTGGCCGAGGTCCACCCCGGCGGGGTGCGCCTGGGTACGGGCGAAGAGGTCAGCGCCGACACCGTGGTATGGGTGGCCGGGGTGACTGTAGAGGGCACCCTGGCGGCCTCCCTGGCCGGGGGCCCCCAAGGTGGGGGCCAAAGGCGGGCGCCGGGCGGGCGGGTCGAAGTGCGCCCCGACCTCTCATTGGAGGGTCACCCCGAGGTCTTCGTGGTCGGGGACGCGGCCGCGGTGCCCGCTCCCGAGGGCGGAGGGTGGTCCCCCCAAGTCGCTCAGGTCGCCATCCAGTCGGGCGACCACGCCGCCCGGCAGATCCTGCGCCACCTCCGGGGTGAGCCCGCCCAGCCGTTCACCTACCGCGACAAGGGGATGATGGCAACGGTCGGCCGGCGTGCCGCCGTGGCCTGGCTGCGGGGGGGCTTGGTGCTGCGGGGCACGCCGGGCTGGTTAGCCTGGCTCGGCCTCCACCTCGTCTACCTGATCGGGTTCCGCAACCGAGCGGTGGTGCTGGTCAATTGGGCCTGGCGCTACTTCAAGTGGCCTTCGGGGCCACGGCTCATTTTTGGCGAGTCCGGGCCGGCCCCCGCTCCCGCGAGTGAGGTCGGGCGGCCTCGGGCGGGTGGTGGCCGGCATGCCTGAGCTGCTCGAGGTCGAGGCCTACCGTCAGCTGGCCGAGGAAGCCCTTAAGAGGCCGATCGCCGCCGTAGGGACCCCGGACAGGTGGTACCTGAAGCGCGGGCTCAAAGCGGGAGACCTGGGAGTGCTGGTGGGGGGCCAGTTCGTCGCGGCCCGGCGCCGGGGCAAGCTGCTCCTGGTCGATACCCAGATGCCCGAGGGCGGTGCTGGGCCGGTGCTCGGGCTCCGTTTCGGGATGACCGGCCGGCTGGTCGTCGACGGGAGGGCAGGCGTGGGCCAGCTGGGTTACTCCTCGGACCACCTGCTTAGCAAGTACGAACGCTTCTGGGTCGCCTTCGCCGACGGAGGGCGCCTCGTCCTCTCCGATGCCCGCCGCCTCGGAGGCGTGGAGCTCGACCCCGACGAGGGCCGCCTCGGCTACGACGCCGCCGGCGTCACCGAAGGGGAACTGGCCCGAGCCCTCTTCGGTAGCCGGTCTCCCCTCAAGGCCAGGGTCATGGACCAGCCCCACCTGGCCGGCCTCGGCAACCTCTCGGCCGACGAGGTGCTGTGGCGGGCTGGCCTTTCCCCTTTCCGGCCGGCGGGCAGCCTCACCCGCGCCGAGACCCGGCGCCTCCACCACCACTTGCGGGCCGCCCTCGCCGACATGGCCGAGCGCGGTGGCTCCCACACCGGGGACTTGATGCCCGAGCGCGTAGCCGGCGGCAAATGCCCGAGGGACGGCCATCTTCTCCGTCACGACAAGGTCGGCGGCCGCACCACCTGGTGGTGCCCGGCTCACCAGCACTGACCTGTTCGGGCGCCGGCCGCCTCGCGTCAGGCGCCCAGCCCCAGCCCGTCGTACACCAAGACGCCCGGTTGCGGGCCCAGGCGCGCTCCCTCGGTCGGGCGGTGAGGCTCGAGGCGGCCGTCCTGGGTTATGTGGCGTACCTCGAGGCCGAAAAGGAGCGTGGCCGCATCAGCGATCAAGCGCCGGTGGCACCGCCACCACAAGGCCTCGCTGCACATCACCGCGGTCGGCTCCTCCCGTGCCTCGTCGAGGACCGAGCGGAGCGCCGCCGCGAAAGGCGCGGTCATCATGTAGTCCGCGTAGCCACGGAACGACGGGTGCCGGAGGACCACGTTGGGAGAAAGGGCGGACGGGCGCCGGAAACCCCCGAGCGCCGGCTCCCAGCGGTAGGTGAAGCCGTCCTCGGGCATCCACACCTCGAGCTCGTGGCGCCCGAACTGGGGGTGGCGTCGGCTCCCCGGCGCGGTCCGCACGTCCACCACTCGGCGCACCCCAGCCTGTCGGAGCAGCCGGGACAGATCCTCTCGGCTAGCCGTGCTGTGGCCCACCGTGAACAGCACTGGAGCCGTCAGCATGGGGCCGTGGTCCCCCCTCGTGCCGTGCGCGTAGGTGATGGGTGCCCGGCCCCCGGGTGCCCGGCCCCAGGTGCTGAGGCCACCTGTACGATGAGGCGCTTGACCCGTACCACTT
>DAHWQF010000323.1 GCA_027334785.1 Acidimicrobiaceae bacterium | reverse complement strand
GCGGGGTCGCCGAAGCTCTCCGGGTCGGGCACTGCCTGGTCTAGCCGCACGACCTGGCCCGGGTTGGTCCCCCAGGTGACGTGGGGAGACAGCTTGGCGCCGTCGATATGGACGACCTTGTCGAAATGAGCGCCCTCGTCGGTCGGGAGGGACCGCCAGTCGTCGAGGGCACGCTCCCACTCTTTCCCCCTCGGGGCGAAACGCCGGCCTTCTATATAGGAAAAGGTCGTGTCGTCGGGGGCCACCATCCCAGCTCTGGCCCCCGCTTCGATGGACATATTGCAGACGGTCATGCGGCCCTCCATGGAGAGAGAGCGGATAGCCGAACCGCGGTACTCGACCAAGTGCCCGATCCCACCGCCGGTACCGACCTCACCGATTATGGCGAGCACTATGTCCTTCGCGCTCACACCTGTCGGCAGTGTGCCCGAGACTTCCACGGCCATCGTCTTCGGGCGGGCCTGGGGGATGGTCTGGGTGGCGAGGACGTGCTCCACCTCGCTCGTGCCGATCCCGAAGGCGAGCGCCCCGAAGGCCCCGTGCGTGGCGGTGTGGCTATCCCCGCACACGACGGTCATCCCGGGGAGGGTGAGCCCGAGCTCCGGCCCGATCACGTGCACTATGCCCTGGTTGGCGTGGCCCATCGGGAAAAGCTGGATGCCGAACTGTTTACAGTTGGCCTCGAGCACCTCCATCTGGCGCCGAGCGATCGGGTCCTCCACTGGGCCAGGCGTGGTCGGCACGTCGTGGTCCATGGTGGCGACGGTCAGGTCCGGCCGGCGCACGTGGCGCCCGGCCAAGCGGAGCCCGTCGAAAGCCTGCGGGGAGGTGACCTCGTGGACCAAGTGGAGGTCGACGTAGAGGACGTCGGGCTCTCCTGCCGCCGAACGCACCACGTGGCGCTCCCAGATCTTCTCCGCCATCGTCGCTGGCATGCATCACCTCCGAGCAAAGGGTTGTCCCATATAGTGGGATAGCATCTCGCTATGAGAGATACCCTAGCCGGTGCCGGGTCTTTGGGCAAGGGGGTCGCCATCCTGGAGCACTTGGCGGCCGCCGGCGCCGCCACCCTGCTCCAAGTGGCCTCGGGCACGGGCATGCCGAGATCCACGGCTCACCGACTGCTTTCTGCCCTCGTCGCTCACGGGCTGGTCGAAAAGGACGGTGGTGGTTACCGCCTCGGCTCCCGCCTCGTAGAACTCGGGCGTCTCGCCGGCCAGCGCCGGCCGAGCCTGGCGCAGGCCGCCACCCCGGCCCTTCTCTGGCTTCGCGACCAGACGGGGGAGAGCACCCAGCTCTATGTGGCCGAAGGCGGCCGGCGGGTTTGCATCGTCTCGCTCGAGTCCCCTCACAGCTTGCGCACGATCGTGCCGTTGGGGGCCGCCCTGCCCATGGAGCGGGGCTCGGCGGGCCGGGCGCTTACCGGGGAACGCCGCCCGGGCGAGCCGATGGGCTGGACCGAGAGCGTCGAAGAACGCGAGCCCGGCGTCGCTTCCGTGAGCGCGCCCGTGCACGCCGGCGGTTCGGTGGTCGCCGCGGTCTCAGTGTCCGGTCCCGTCGAGCGCACCTCGAGGCGGCCTGGCCGGCGTTATGGCGCCCTGGTCGAGGAGGCAGCACGGCGGGTCTCGGGCTGTCTCGAGCCCCGCGCCAGTAGCTCCGAGCACGCTCTCACCAGCACGGGTAGGAAGAGCTCGGGCTCCGCCACCACGGCGTCGTGACCGGCCTCCACCTCGTAGCTCTCGGCGCCAGGGATCAAGGAGGCCATAGCCCGTTGCCGCCACGGCTCGACCACCCGGTCCCTCGCGGTCACGACCACGGCCGTGGGTACCCCCAGGCTGGCCAGCCAGCCGCTGCTGTCGTACCCGTTGAGCTCGGCGCCCGCCTCGATGAAGGCCGCCAGGTGCGACTCGAGGCGCTCCCGTAGAGCTTCCGGCGCCGCCCTCTGGCGCCCGCCTCGCCGCGCAAACGCCTTGTCGTGACGCTCGACCCGCCAGCGCAGCAGTGCCGCCGCCCCTTCCGGCCACGCTCTTGCTGCCGCTGAGCCCACTTTGCCGGCCACCCGGACAGCTGGGCGGAGCGAGACGAGGCGGGCGAAGCTGGCCGCAGTTGCGCAGAGAGCAACCCCACCGAGCAGGTGGCCGTGGCGCCGGGCGAGGACCTGTGCCACCGCCCCTCCCATCGAGTAACCGACGGCCACGGGGCGTTGCAGGCCCAGTTCGCCGATCAAGCCGGCCAGGTCATCGGCGCAGCCCGCTACCGAAAAGGGCGGCGAAGTCCTGCCCTGACGCCCATGGCCCCGGAGGTTGGGGGCGACCACGCGAAAGTGCTCGCTCAGGTAGCCGAGCGTCCCCGACCAGTTGAGCGCAGCAGTGGCCATCCAGCCGTGGAGCAAGAGGAGCGCCGGCGCCCCTTCCGGCCCGCTGGCTTCCCAGATCCACGTCGGGGCGAGCGAAGCGCTCTTTACCACGCGGCCTCCGAGCCCCGTTTGCCTGCCTGCCATTTCGACGCCAATACTACAGGCCGAGAAAAATAGTTCGAGAGTTGAACCATGGCTAACCTTGGGGAAATGGCCCTCAGTGCGGCTGAGAGGTCGGCGCCCGCCGCCACCAGAGGTTGGGTGAGGCGGCTCTCGGCCTACATGCTCCGTCACCGCCGGGACGTGTACGTTGCGTTCGGCGCCGCGGTCCTGGGTGCTGCTTGCCAGACGATCGTCCCCCTCCTCGAGCGAGAGATCGTCGACAAGGTCGTGGTCGCCCACAGGTCCCCGCTCTGGCCCTGGCTCGTCGCCTTGGTGGGCCTCGGCGTGGCTGCCTTTTGGTTCGCCCACCTGCGTCGCTACCTAGGCGGGCGGGTCGCCCTCTCGGTCCAGTACGACCTTCGCAACGCCATGCACGACCACCTCCAGGAGATGGACCTCGACAACCTGTCCCGGATGCCCACGGGCCAGCTGGTGGCGCGGGCTAACTCGGACTCGACCCTTGTGCAGGGGCTTCTCTCGTTCTTCCCGATCATGAGCAGCAACGTGCTCCTGCTCTTGGCGTCGCTCGGGATGATGGTCTACCTGTCACCGCTCCTCGCGAGCGTGAGCCTCGTGGTGGCGCCGGCGCTCGTCGTCGTTTCTTACCGGATGCGTTCCCGGGTGTTCCCGGCCACCTGGGACGCTCAGCAGCGCGAGGGCGACGTGGCTCAGATCGTCGACGAGGACACCAATGGGGTGCGCGTCGTGAAGGCCTTCGGTCAGGAGCAGGCAGAGGTCGAGCGCCTCGCCAAGGCCGCGGAGCGCCTTTACGGTTCGCAGATGCGAGCCGTGCGGCTCCAGGCGCGCTACCAGCCGCTCCTCCAAGCCGTGCCGGCGCTCGGCCAGGTCGGCATCTTGGCGCTCGGGGGCTGGCTGGTCATGCACCATGAGGTAAGCCTCGGGACGTTCCTCGCCTTTTCCACCTACATCGCCCAGATGCTCGCTCCCGCCCGCCAGCTCGCCGGCGTGCTCACTATTGCCCAGCAAGCCCGGGCCGGCGTGGAACGCATATTCCAATTGCTCGACATGGCGCCGGCGGTGGCCGACAAGCCGGGCGCGACCGGGCTTGGGAAGCTGCGGGGCGAGATCTGCTTCTCGGGCGTCGAGTTCTCTTATGTGGGGGGCCAACCTGCCCTCTCCGGCTTCGACCTCGTTATCGCACCCGGGGAGAGGGTCGCGCTCGTTGGCCCGAGCGGTTCGGGCAAGTCCACCGCTTTGATGATGCTCTCGCGCTTTTACGACCCGACGGCCGGCTCGGTGAAGGTGGACGACCACGACCTGCGAGAGGTCTCATTGCAGTCACTGCGCCGGGAAATCGGCGTCGTTTTCGAGGAGAGCTTTCTTTTCTCTGACACCGTACGCAACAACATTGCCTACGGCCGGCCTGACGCCACACAAGAACAAGTAGAGGAGGTGGCAAAGGCTGCGCAGGCGCACGAGTTTATCGAGCAGCTCCCCAGAGGTTACGACACCGTAGTAGGGGAAAAGGGGCTGACCCTCTCGGGTGGCCAGCGCCAGCGGGTGGCACTGGCGCGCGCCTTGCTCCGCGCTCCATCGGTCCTCGTCCTCGACGACGCGACGAGCGCCGTCGACGCCAAGGTCGAAGAGGCCATTCACGGGGCGCTCGAGCGGTTCATGGTGGGCAAGACCGTGTTGCTGAGCGCGCACCGGCGCTCCACCCTGCACTTGGCCGACCGTGTCGTATTAGTGGAGGGCGGCAGAGTGACAGACCAGGGGCTACACGAAGAACTGATGGCGCGAAACGCCACCTACCGTTCCCTCCTCTCGGGGATGGAGGCGCCGCCGGCGGCCCAGATGGGAGACCGCATAGAAGCGTTGGCTTCGCTGGCTTCGTCGGCGTCGAGCGACGGGGCCGGCGCCGACGGCACCGGGCCCGGTCCGGGGCCAGGCTTCGGGGACGGGGCTCGGGTGACGGGCCTAGGCGGCCCAAGAAGTGTGGGCATCACCCCCTCGGCCTGGGGCCCCCGGGTGGCGCCCGCTCCGGGGGGCGCCCGCAGCACCGGGCCGGTGAGCCTCGGTTTCGGCCTGGGGGGCGGAGGAGGGGGCTGGAGGGTGAACCTCGCCCCCACCCCAGAACTGTTGGCCAAGGTGGACGCATTACCGCCCGCCCGAGACCACCCCCAGTTG
>DAHWQF010000322.1 GCA_027334785.1 Acidimicrobiaceae bacterium | reverse complement strand
CGAAGCGTCCCTTCTTTCTGCTCTACAAGCGCTCCTCGCTGCTCCCCAGGTCGCTGGCGACCCTCGTGCCGCTCTCAGCTTCATGGCCCAGCCAGTCATGCTCCAAAAGCGCTTCGAGGCCCTGAGCGGCGACTATCCAGGCCTAGCCCTACGCAGGCCGAGGCTCATCGGCAGCGTCTCCGGCGTTGCCCTCCTGGCGCTCGTCGGCTTAGCCGTCCCGAGCCAAGTAACGGCACCAGTCCTCCTAAAAGCCCACCCAATCCCCGTCCTCGCGCACCGCTCACAAGTAGCCGCCAGCCTTTCAACCGGCTCTTGACACCGCGGCCATGGGCGACTATACTCACCTAATAGGTGCCACAAAGCCACGGCACCCCGGAGGAATACGTCCAAAGAGTTTGACAAGGGTGGGAGGTAGCTGCGATGCGGTGCAGCGTTTGTCGTTGGGCCTTACGAGGTGCGGTTACCTTGGCCATTTCGGGTGGGTCCCTGCTAGGGGGTGCCGGCCCGGCGGTGGCCGGCACCCGGCTGGTAGTCCCGCCCGCAGAGACCGCGTGCTCGGCTAATACCTGCCAGGTGATCGACAGCTCCGGCGGTACGGTCAGCGACTGGTACACCGAGACTACGGCGTCTTCGTCGGTCTGCACCTACGCCCGCTACTACGCGAACGGCACGCTCGTGGCCGAGACGGGGACGAAGTGCCTGTCGTCGGGCCAGGAAGCCACCGCCAACTGGTCCGACCCAGGGACCTTCTCCTCTGGCACGAACCTCTGCAGCTCTTGGTACGGCATCGCCGGCGAGCCGTGCACGAAGTTGTAGCCCAAGTCAACTATCAAGGCCTGACCTTGCTGGGCGAACGGAGGAGCCGTGCATAGAGGTGTGAATTCAATAAGCAGTAGCGAGCAATTGATCGACCCATGGCCAGCTGTCTTCGCAGTATCGCAACGTCACCGAACCTAGAGAACCAAAGAAGGAGGATCCAATGGCCCACCGTAGACTCGAGGTAAAAGTTGGTGCCGTGGTACTGATGGCTAGTACCGGCTTGACACTAGGTCTCACTCTGGGCGGCGGCGGCCCTGTCTCCGCGAGCCAGAGTGCGAGCCCAACAACCATCGATGTATTTGGAATTAACCCTCCGTCACCCGCCCTGCAATCACAGGGTTTAACGCCGGACCGGTTCGCCGGCGGTGCGCCTACTACGGTTGCCCCTACTGCTCCGGCCGCGTCGGCCTCGCCCTCCGTCGTCGGGTCAGCTGTTACCACAACCTTGCCGCCTGTGGTGATCACCAGTCCGGCCACACCCCCGGCAACTGGCATCACCCACCAGGTCGCACCGGTCGCCTCGTCGCTACCAGCACCTTCGTGTACGAACCAGTCGTTGACGGCTAAGTTGTCCAGCGCCGGTCCTGCGGAGGCCATGGGCGTCGCTGAATGGATCATAACTGTATCGTCGTCCACTCCCTGCACTGTTGACGGCTATCCAAACCTGACCTTTTCGGGGACCACGACGTCAACTGCGGTTCTGGACGGCGGAATTGGGGGAAATCCGGGACCAGCGTCACAATCCCGCGTTGCCTTAGGGACTGGCTTGCCGGCGTCTTTCCTGGTTGAATTGAGCGACGTCACATCGCCGGCTTGCTCCCCCGCGACCTCGCTGCTGTTCGGTGTCCCTGGAGAACCAGCCAGCGTTGCTGTCACTCCCGACCCAAGTATAGGTTCGTGGTGGAGTTGTCCCGGTACGAGGGTCACGCCCTTCGAGCAGGGCAATAGTGTAAGTAACTACGCCTAAGGGAATTGCGTACCAACCTTTGGTTGCATATACAAATGGGAATCCTGAGCCTGAATGCCAGTGCCTGCAGCAGCGAGGCAGTTCTAAGCGCGTCCAAATCGACTGCGTACCTAATACAAAGGGGTAGAAGGATGAAACTGCGTAAAAAGATGAGTATAACGTCACGGCTCGCCGTAGGCGGTCTTTCCGCACTTCTGACTACAATGGCTTTGACGACCCAAGGGGCTAGCGCTTCGTCTAGTGATCTCACTGCCTACGGGTCGGACACGGGGGCACCTCAGCCCACGCCCTCTGGGAGCCTTTACCTGGAGCCTTCGTGCACGGATCTGCCTGATGCCGGCTACGACATGTACTTGGGAGAGGACGGCTACGCTGCCTCAGGTGATACTTTCGGTTACCATGGCCCCGGAGGTGTGAGCCAAGGCTTCAACGTCCTGGCAAATGTTACTGATGCCCATACGATGTATGAAAATGGCCACGGCATGGGTGCAGGTACATACTTCTTTCTCAATGGCCCCACGTCGGACAACGCGACGACAGCTGCGGAGGCCGTAAGCTATGGTGAATGGCAAGGATACTATGCCACTGTGTTCTATAACGATGCCCAGGCGGCCGCTGGCGGGGATTACTCCGACTTGTTTCTGTGGGGAGATGTCGAGGGCGGTCCCGGGCAGCCGGCCGTGAACGGGTGGAGCGCGAATGTGAGTCTCAACCAGGATGTCGTGGCAGGGTTCGTTAGTTACCTCGAAGATAACCATACGAATGTCGGCATCTACTCGGCGCCGAGCGAGTGGCAAAGCGTATTGGGGTCAGTCCAGCTCGATCAGGTCAGTTGGACCTATGAATACGACGCGGGTGGTAATGAGAACCCCTGTCCCACGTACACGTTCGTAGGTGGCCCTGGGAATGTTGGAGCGCAGTTCTTTGGTGGCCAAGGCCCTGATAGCGTGAACGCTCTTGGTTGGCAGTGGGCTCAGACTCCGTATGCGCCAGGAGATTGGGACCAATTCGACCTGTCGCACTACAATAGCTTGTTCGGCATCAACTTGAAGCCCTGAGGCGCCCGTCGGTCAGGCAACGACAACCCGGGCCTTGTGAGAGGCCAAATGAGCCTCCTTGCGCGAGCTTCTTGTGAACAGTGCCGCCTCCCGATCGCAGCGTAGATTGAGGCAGGTGTTATGCTTGGCTTGCGTGAAAAGGGCCGCTAAGGCACTGGCTTGGTGGGGCGGGCGTGTGGCCGTCGTCTTCGGAATCGTTGCTGGCGCCACTAGCCCGGGCGTGGCCCTGTTTCCTAATCTTGCGACAGCCGTGGCCTCGCCGTTGCCCAACCAGACTGGTCCTCGACAGGTATCGCCTGGCGATGTGATGGCGTTGCAAATGTTTGGTCCCGAGCGGGGAGTTGCCGTCACGGGGGGCCAATCGAGGAAACGTGAGTACCTTGCCGAGACAACAGATGGTGGCGCGAACTGGGTGGTGACCGGACGCGTCCCAAGCGATGTCTCGCCACCCACACCCATTGGGCTTCAAATGGCATTTGTTTCCCTTCATCGAGGTTACGTGCGGGGCGTTGGTCCAACGGGTTCGGCTGCCATCGAGTTCACAAGCGATGCAGGCGGAAGCTGGCATCGACTGGAGGCTCCAGGCACCACTTCCGGCCTGTCGGTGATGGGCGGTCTCTTGTGGACCGTCGCCCAAACGTGCCACCGCAAGGCTGATCGCTCGTCATGCGAGCCTGAACTTGCAACCTTCTCCCTGGGTTCGACCCGGCCTTCAAGCGAGCAACGACTTCCGAGCCTTGGCGTGCCCTCTTCACTGGGCCTGGGCGACGTTGGCGGTAACACAATGCTGCTCGACCGCCTCAGTCGCCCCGCGGGTATCTTCGCCGAGGGAACCCCCGGCGGTCCGACGACATTGATCGAGACTCTTGACAGCGGACACCATTGGGAGAGGCTAAGGAACCCTTGCCGCGGGCTTGCCCTTACGAGCCTCGTCAGCGTCACCGAATGGAGCTGGTACCTGTATTGCACAAAGGACGAGGGCGTAAACCAGGGTCGCGTAGCTCTGTACAGGAGCATGGACGACGGGCGGGAGTGGCAGGCTGTGGCCAGGGCGAGTGAGCAAAATAGGGGGACCATTGGGGACGGCATAGGATACGACCTGACGGCCAGCGGCAATGGGCGTATCCTTTGGTTAGTAGATGTCGTCGGAGGTCTTGAGATGAGTGCTGACGGCGGGCGAAAGTGGTCGAGACGTGCCGTGTCAACGGGCGGCACCGGCGCTGTTCTTGCAACTACAGGCAGGACTGAAGCGTGGCTTCCAGCCCCGTTCCTTGGTCTATACCGCACACGCAATGGTAAGGTCTGGACCCGACTTCGTTAGTATCGGCTTGGCGCTCCCGAAGCTTGAGGTGCCGCGGCTTGCCTGTCCTGGTTGCGGCCAACCCATGAGCTACTGGGGCTGGTACGCGCGGTACTTGCGTGCACCTTGTCCACCAGGGCCGGCGCATCCGTCAGGGCCGGCGCCGGTGGTCGTCCCGGGCCGCCGCCGAGCCGACGGTTGAAACCTCGCACCATGCTGTCCCTATTATCGTCCTGCCCGCCCGTGTGATCGGGGCTGCCGTGCCTGCTCGTCGACCATGGGCCGCGCAAAAGACGGGACGCGCAGGCCTGGAGGGATAACCTGCCTCTAGGGGACTACAGGGAGGTAGTGGATGCAGCGCAAGGCCAAGACCGCAGAGCCAGCGGACCTGCTCAGCCCGTTGGAGGCTGAGGTCATGGCCGTCGTATGGCGCCACCCCCACCTGAACGTCGAGGATGCGACCGCCCTCGTCAACGCGAAGCGGACCCGCAAGCTGTCCGAGCGCACGGTGGCCACGGTCCTGCGCCGCCTCGACGCCAAAGGATA
>DAHWQF010000321.1 GCA_027334785.1 Acidimicrobiaceae bacterium | reverse complement strand
TTTTGCTGGAGCTCAAAGATGAAGACGGTCACCCCGTCGAACTGCCAACACCTCCAGACGGTTCACCCAAGCCGATTAGGGTTAGCGCCGAACTAGAGGTAGGACGGCCACCTGGCCTCGCTCCCGGCACGCCCTTGGACGCCCCAATGGCGGTCAACATAGGCCCCCTCCCTCTCACCCCAGGCCGGAGGTACTCATGGGAGCTCTCCATTGACGGCAAGACCCATGAGGACTGGCGCGTTACCTTCTCTTTCCGAGCCTTCCCGCCAGGCTTGCAGCCGGCCACAGCCCAAGCGCCACCCCCCCCCTGACACCTACCGGAAACTGCTTCGAGGCCGAATCACTCAACACCCCACCGGTCAGGTCCAGGGGCGTGCCCAGCTAAATGTCAAAGCTCTCGTGCTCGATGTCCACGGTACCGCCGCTGCAGGCGCCGAACTCCAGCCCACTTTCGATCATGGAGTTTGTGATGCTCAGGGTGGCGTTGGCACTGCCGTCGCAGTTGTTGCCTGTGTCGGAGAGACCGGCTGGGGTGACCGAGCCAGGACCCGTAGTAAACGTCGGCATTACTGATGTCGAGCGAACTTCCGCCGTCCATCATGATCATGACCGAGGTAAAGAAACCGCTCGAAGCGGCCGTGGAGGACCCCCGCCGTTAGTGTCACAGTAGATCCTGTCGTCGGCAGCGCTGGCGGCCATGACAGGGTCGGAGACAGTGCCACCGGCGGTGAGGAAGCCTCCTGGTGGTACGTAAAGGCCGTAAAAGCAGGTGCGCGGGTCAAGCACCACATGCCGACGGTGTTGAGGCCGCCGACCAAGAGGGGGTAACGGTCGCCCCCGGGGTCTCACTTCGTAGATCGCTGGCGTTTCAACCAACCTGCTCACCTCCGCCGATCTGATCACAACGAGCAACTCCTCATGGTCGCACCACGTCATCTCCTCCACCAAATCCTTGAGCGTAGGTCGCCTCAGCGTGGCTTGCTCCTGAGTCGTCCACACCCACACCTGGGCTTTGATCAAGTGACACTGCGAGACCCCCAAAGGAGAAGGGGGACCGCCCTATCCTTCGGCGCCGAGGATGGTATCAAGTCCCAACACCTGCGCGATCGTGTCAAGGAAATCCAAGCGAGTGGCGAACCACTCTTTCCCCGCCGGTCCTCTTGGGTGATCTGCCGCGTCTAGAAGTTGGTGGTATTTACGTTCGAGTTCTGCCGAGTCGTGGTCTTGAGAACGATAGACCCTAAGCAACACAGGAAGTTCGGGCATCCCAGTCTGACGTGCCTGGGCCCTAACGCGCTGGAACGGCTCGGTCCGTGTCATCCCAACCTTGAGCAGAAAGCGCTCCGGATCAACCGTGTAAGGGTGCTGAAAGTAATGCGGATAGGTAAACACATATACGCCGCCAGAAGAGCTTTCAAGTTCTTGTTCAAGATGATGGCTGGCTTGCTCTAACTCCTCGATTTCTCGCTCTTGGGCCGTTGGGCTAGCCGCAACGTCGTTTAGCCGCTCAATAAGGACCTCCAGGTAGGTCTTCGCTTCGAACGACAAGGTTGAGCGGTTCGAGGCAAGAAGTTTACGGGCAGAGCCTGCCGCCATCTTCGCGCGTGAGGGGGAATTGGGGATTGTGCCTCGTGTTAGTGCCGCGATCGTCGATCTCATGTTGGACGCGTGCCCGGTGTTGGCGGCAGCTCCCAATTCTACGATATCACTGTCGGCAGTTACCCCTTCGCGTAGGCGAAGGAACACTTGTCCAAGACGGGTACTATCATTTGCAAGTACTGACTCAATCTCGGTCTGGACCGAACGGCTGGGCTCATCAGACCCAAGCAGGTGCTCAGCATCTCCTGCTAAATCGACCGAGTCGCTGGCAAAGGAGTCGCTCATTGTTAAGCATCTCCCAACAAAGCGGGCCTTAGCGAGCCCGTCAAGATGTAGACGGCCACACGGCCATCTGAGCGCAGGTTGCCAGCACCCTTCCTCGGCATCATCGATCTTGTCCTTATGTCATCCAGACCGTGGAGAGTCGTGACAGTTCTCCAGGCACCGTTACGCGCTTGACTGTAGCGGCCCTCCTTGGCGATATGCAAAATCGGTTGAGCTTGTCCCTTAGCCGCCACGGCCACCACCTTGTATGGTCATGACACGCCGCTCTCGCTGGAATGGCGCCGGTGGTTTTCGGCGAGGAGGCGGTCGAGGAGCTCGAAGCGGGCTTCGGGGCTAACGGTCCAGCGGGTGCCGGTCTTAGTCGGGTAATGCCCGACCTGTGGGTCGAGGTCGGCGGGCCAGCCGTAGGCGGCGAGGACGGCGTGGTCAATATCGGCATGGACCTGGCGGAGGCGCACGATGGCGGAACCGGTGTCGGCGGGGTCGTGAACGTGGTTGTAGGTGGTCGTGAGGCCCCAGGCACGCGAGAGCATGAGCTGCCGGCGCTCCTCGTCGAGGGTACGCCCTAGTTCCTGGAGCTCGCGGGTCGGCCCTGGACGGGGGAAGGTGAGGAATACGTCCGACGGTGTATAGCGGATGTCCGTGCGCATCGTCGAGGCATAGCGCACGACCCACACGAAATGGGCGCTCGACGAAAGGATGGCGAGGCTGGCGAAGTCGTCAAGCGCAAACACGCCGCACGCGTGGGCGAAGACCTGGCCCGTCGGGACCCGGACAGGTTGAACAACGTTGCTAACGAGCGATATGACGAGAACGTGGTCCAGGCCGGCGATCGCCTCGTAAAGCTCCGGCGCTGGCCGCGTAAATCGCCACCAGATCTCTCGCCGCTGGCGGTCCTTTTTGCGGTCCCGTTCGGGCTTGACCAGCCGCCGGACGATCGCCAGCGCCTCGGGGTACTTCTCGCAGCGCTCCAGCGGCCAATCACGGAAGTTGATCACCCAGCGGCTCGCTGAGCAGTCGGGACGCTGGTTCAAGTCCTTTCCGATCACGTACGGCTGCAGGACATCGCGGTAACGGGGGTCACGCTCGATCATCGCTGTTGCCTGCTCGGGTGGCATCGTGAAGCCGAGGCCTAAGATGTTGCTCCCCTGGAAAGCGATGCCCTCGTTCTGGGCAAGGCGGTAGGGACGGCCGGCCACCTCGCCAACAGGCTCCAAGTCCGGCCCTATATGCGGCACTTCCTCGCCGTCGAGCCAAGAATGAGCCGTCGAAGACATCGGTGCACGAGTCGCCCACACAGTGACGATCTCCAGGTTGGCGCTCCGGCTCGGCCACTTGTGGCTCGACTCCGCCCGCCGCACGGTGAGGCGCCCGTTCGTTGCCGAGGTCGCCTGTAAAAGGCCGACTTCGAGAGTGTCGCCCTGCACGAGGGTGTTCGTTGCTATGTAGCCGAGCTGGCCACGACTGGAAAGAAGGCGGGCGGCCCGCAGCACGAAGAAGGCAACGAGGTCGGCGCTCCCCTTCACGCCGCTCCCGTCCCACTTTTGCAGCCAGACCCGGTAGTCGTCGCCAAGATGTCCCGTTATCTTCTGCCCGCCAAGGAACGGCGGGTTGCCTACTACTGCATCGAACCCGAGGTCGGGAGAGTCGGCAAAGACCTCGGGGAACACGATGGGCCAATGAAGCGCGGTGCGAGGCGCCGTGCCTAGCGGCCGCCCCTCCTGCAGGTCCCGGTCCGCCTTCCGCGCGAGCAAGTCCAGGTGATCACCACCCTGGTTGAGCGCCGGCGCCACCTGGTCCACCAGTAGCTCGAACCGCCGGCTCACATCCGCGGGCTTCTTGCCGGCCACGGCCAAGCCGGCGCCCGTGATCGCGTTGGCGACCACGGTCAACTTGACGGTGAGGCGTTCGGACTCGGCCAGCAATCGCTGCTTGTGCTCGATGTCCCGAACCGTCGTCACCCGTTGCGCGGTGATCTGCTTCCGAAGGTCCGCGGCCTGCTGGAGCACCGGCCTGATGTAGTCGCGTACGTCGAAGAGGGTGCCCTCTTGCCGGCGCCGGCGCTCTGCCGGGTCGAGGTGTACGGCTTCGAGCTGGACGACCGAGGTGAGCCCGAGGAGCGAGTCGCCGCACCGGAAGCGGTCGTCCAAGAAACCGAAAGGCCGCTCCCTGTCCATGGTCACGAGCCAGAGCGAGAGCTTGGCCATCTCGACAGCAAGGGGGTTTATGTCCACCCCGTAGAGGCAGTGGTCAGCGACGAGGCGCCTCGCCTCCAACAGGACCGGCCCTACCTCGGCGTCGGATGCTGCCCGCAGCCCTCGTCGGGCAGCGAGGGCGAGCATGGCGTCCTCCCGGCCCTCGGCGTCCCAGGCCTCGACCAGACGGTCGGCCAGGTAGCGGCAGGCAGCCACGAGGAACGCCCCGGAGCCCATAGCGATGTCGGCCACCCGTAGGGCCAGGATCTCAGACGACGGCCGCAGCCGCCATGTCGACCGGTCCGCCGTATCGAGCGGGCCTGGGCGGTAGACGAGAGGTTCGAGGGCGTTACCGGCAACGTCCTCGGCCAGCGACCGGGGCGTGTAATGGGTGCCGGTCGCTGCTCGCCGGCTGCTCGGCGCGACGTAGCGGGCGCCGGGTGGGAAGACCATAGGCCGGCCACGCTCGTCCAGACGCAAAGCGCTGCCCAGCGGGGCGAGCAGCTTTGCTTGGCCAAGGTCACCGCCAACAGCAGCGATGAGCGCGTCGAAGGCCGCCGGCGACGCCTCGGTATCGAGGGCCGCGGCCGCCTTCTTCGCTGCCCAGCCAGTCCGTTCCATCAGCCA
>DAHWQF010000320.1 GCA_027334785.1 Acidimicrobiaceae bacterium | reverse complement strand
GCGTGCCTCGTCCCGTGCGCCGGCCAGTGCCCGCCGGCGCCGCTCGCTCCGCTGCGCCGGCCAGTGCCGGCCGGCGCCGGCCCACTGCGTCCCGGCATGCTGCGCCGGCACGGGCTAGGAATGGCCCATGGACACCCATGAACTGCGCGTAGACACGTCGCACCGCAAAGTCGTGGACATCACCGACGATGTAGCCAGGTTCTGCGAAGGCAAGGGCGATGGCCTGTGCTCGGTATTCGCCCCGCACGCCACCGCCGGCCTGGCCCTGATCGAGACCGGCTCGGGCTCAGAAGAGGACCTGCTGGAAGCGCTGCGCGTGTTGCTGCCTCGCGACGGACGCTACCGCCACTCGCACGGTTCGCCCGGCCACGGCGCCGACCATCTCCTGCCGGCGCTGGTGTCGCCTTCGCTCGTCCTACCCGTGTTCGCCGGCAAGCTCGCCCTCGGGACCTGGCAGTCGGTGGTGCTCGTCGACACCAACGTCGACAACCCCCGCCGGCGGGTGCGGCTCAGCTTCGTGTCTGGCTGACCGGGTAGGTCGATGGGCGGGGCACCGCCGGGATCAGCGCCGACGCCGGGCTTAGTGCCGGCGCGGTCCGCCGCGCCGTCGGGCGGCGCCGGGGTTAGCGCCGGCGCTCGGGTCAGCGCCGCTTGGCCCGCCGCTCCCGCCCCACCGACGCTGCCAAGAGCAGGACGACCAGAGCCGGGAACCCGCCGACGGCCACGGTGTTCAACGAAGACGCCTTCACCAGCAAAGCGACGATCCCGATGGCCACGAGCGCGCCCACAAACAGCTCGGGCGTGTCTCCTACCAGGAAGTCCCACCAGAAGGTACCGAAGGACTTGAGCCAGCGCTGGACCAGGGGGCGCTCCGCGCTAGCGCCAGCGCCGGCCTCGACTTCGACGTCCTCAGGCGGCACCCGCTTGCTCCCCAGCTATGCCAGGACGGGGGCCGGCGACCCGGAGCACCTGCACGAGCCCCCAGACGACTACGGCGTACGCGCCCACGAGGACCGGTATGGCGAGGTCGCTACCGGGCCAACGGACCCCGAGCCCCTCGCCGGCCCAAAATGTCCCGAACGACACCAGCATCAGCCCCACCACGGTCTTCATGGCATTTTCGGGCACCCCAGAGAGCTGACGGGCGACGATCACCCCGATGCCGGCCACGACCAGGACGGCGGCCGCGGCAGCCGCGCTGGCGAGGCCGATGTTGTGGTCGCCACCGCCGAGGCCGAGCACGATCACCGCCACCTCCATGCCTTCCAGGAAGGTCCCCTTGAAGGCGACCGTGAAGCCGACCGGGTCACGCTGTGCCTGGCGGCGTTCTCTGGCAGAGATGTCCTGGCCGGCCGACATCTCTTCGACGCGCTTGGTGAAGATCAGGTCCTCATCGTGCTTGGCCTTCAGGCCGACAGCCCGCAGCACGGCCTTGCGGAGCCACTGCAGCCCGAAGATGAGCAGGAGCGCCCCCACGACACCCCGCAGGACGTCGATCGGGACGAGGTAGACGAGCGCCGGCCCCAGGGCACCTACGATGACTACGAGCAGGCCGAAGGCGGCGGCGGCTCCCTCGAGGGCGGAACGCCAGCCCCGGCTTACCCCGGCCGCGACGATGATGGTGAGCGCCTCGACGCTCTCGACGGCGCTCGCGAGGAAAACGGCGACTGCAAGGGCTATCCCGCTGGCGTGCATTTATAGCCCACCCTAGGCCAAGATCACCGTAGGCCGAGATCACCGTAGGCCGAGATCACCGTCGGCAAGGTAAGCGAGCTCGGCTGACCCGTTGCTTGGGGCGACTGGCGGCTTGGCGCGTCGGCGAGGTCCATGCCCTCCTGGCCGGTCCTCGCTCCGAGTGTCGTCACCGGCCATCGAGCTCATGTAGTCTGCTTCCGTGGCGTACGGGCTCGACATAAGGCCCCAGGGCGATCTGGATTTCGTTGCTCTCGGAGCTTTGAACTACCGCTTGGACCCGGGGGTGGTGCCCTTCAGGAAGGCGGCCAGATGCGACATCTATGCCAGCGGGGCGGAGTTCAACGTCGCCGCCAACCTGGCAGACTGCTTCGGCCTCCGGGCGGCCATCGTGAGCGCCATGGTCGACTACCCCATCGGGGACCTGATCGCACAGGGCGTGCGTGCCAAGGGTGTGTCCGCCTTCTACAAGCGCTTCGAGCACAACGGGGTCAACGGGCCCAACATGGCGACCGTGTACAGCGACCGCGGGTACGGCGCCCGGCCACCGGTTGTGTTTTACAACCGGGCCAACGAGGCCGCGGCAGACCTCGGGCCAGGAGACTTCGACTGGGGCCAGATCTTGAGCGGGGGGGTGAGGTGGTTCCACAGCGGTGGCGTGTTCGCTTCGCTCTCGGAGAGCACCGGCAAGCTCATAATCGAGGCGATGAAGGCGGCCAAGGCCGCCGGAGCGGTCACCTCCTTCGACCTCAATTACCGAGCCAAGCTTTGGGGGGTGTGGGGCGGGCAGGACAAGGCCGTGCGGGTCTACTCGCAGATCGTCGAGCATGTCGACGTCTTGGTGGGCAATGAGGAGGACCTGCAAAAGGGGCTCGGCATCAGGGGCCCTGATGTCGAGCGGGCATCTGCGCTCGACCCGAGCACCTTTGTGGCGATGATAGACGAGGTCTGCAAGAGCTTCCCGCAGGTGAAAGTCGTCGCGACCACGTTGCGGGAAGTGCTGTCGACCAACAGGCACCGCTGGGGCGCGGTGGCGAGCATCGGTGGCGAGGTCTACTCGGCCCCAACCTGCGACCTGGACGTGCTCGACCGGGTGGGCGGCGGGGACGGCTTTGCCGCCGGCCTTTTCTATGGGCTGCTGGCGGGCGAGGACCCCGAGGAGGCAGTAAGGCTGGGTTGGGCCCACGGGGCGCTGCTCACCACCTTCCCCGGGGACCAGACGATGGCGACGCTCCAACAGGTGCGCGACTTCGCACGAGGCGGCTCGGCTCGCGTCCAGCGCTGATGCTTGCAACAATTTCCCGCCCGACGGCAGCGGTACTGGCCGCGTCGGCTGGGAGTTGACAATGTCCTCTGAACGTCGGGCCGGCTTTATTTGCGCCCACGGTATTTAATCCCAGCCCGATCATCTGGGGGACCAGCCGAGTTGTAAGGAAATCCCACCTGACGGCCCTTTCGCGCCGGGCGTCGGGCGGAGTTGCAATACCTTGAGTGCTGGCGGATGCGCTCAGCCGGCTAGGGGTGGCCTCAACCGAAGGCCCGAGTCGCGTAGGATCGGACGGGATGCTGCCTCGGAGCCGGCACAACAGGACAAGAAAGGGCGGTCTGCTCGCCGGCGTCTTGGCCGGGGCGCTCGTGCTGGCGGCGTGCGGGGGAGGGGGCTCCGCGGCGCCGGCGACCAGAGGGCCGGCGACCAGCGGGCCGGCGACCAAGGCGGGCCACGAGAGCGCCGCCGCCAAGGGCTCCCCGCCCACGACCAGGGGCCCCGCCACCTTCATGGGGCCCGACGGGGTCGAAGCACGCTGGGTCATACAGGAGAACAAGAAGCCGGGGACGACCGCCTGGCACCTTTCCGGTGATGGCCCGGCCACTATCCACGGGTTTGCCAACTTGACCGCAGCCGCCGCCGGCCAGAAGGTGTCGCTATACATAACTACGACTGCTGCCCATTACCACGTGAGCGCTTACCGGATCGGCTATTACGGGGGGACGGGCGGGCGCCTCGTGTGGAGGTCCCCTGAGGAAAAAGGGGTCGTGCAGCCGGCGTGCACGTTGACGGCGTCCACCCGCATGGTGGCTTGCGACAATTGGGCTCCCTCCATAACGCTTAGGATAGGCCCGGAGTTCGTGCAGGGCGACTACCTCTTCAAGCTCGTCGCCGACCCCGGCCAACAGAGCTACATACCCTTGACGGTCTGGGACCCTACGAGCCACGCGACCTACATCATCCAAAACAGCGTGCTCACGTGGCAGGGTTGGAACACCTGGGGTGGCTACGACATGTACGGAGGCGCGCCGCCGGGCCAGACCCCCCAGTTCGCCGAACGAGCCTATGTGGAGAGCTTCGACCGCCCCTACGCCAACGGCAACGGGGCTGCGGACTTCATGGCGCTCGAGTACCCGCTCGTCTACTGGGCCGAGCAGCACGGCCTCGACGTCACCTATTGGACTGACGTCACTTTCGCCGAGCACCCCAACCTGTTACTCAACCACAAGGCCCTCATCACGCTCGGCCACGACGAGACCTGGACGATGGCCGAACGCAACGGTGTCCTAAAGGCGCGTGCCGCGGGGGTGAACATCGTTTTCCTCGGGGCCACCCCGGTGCTGCGTCACGCTCGCCTGCAGCCGAGCCCCCTCGGGCCCGACCGGGAAGAAGTCGATTACCGGGACCCCCAGCTCGACCCCATATACGCCACGGACCCGCTCGCTGCCACGGGCAACACCTGGGCCCAGCCACCCGACAACGCTCCCCCGAGCGAGATTGAAGGCGACACCTACATGGGCTACGGCCTCGACGACCCGATGGTGGTCACCGACGCCAGCGCGTGGCCCTGGGCAGGCACCGGAGTGACTGACGGCACTCAATTGAAAGGCGTCCTCGCCGGCGACTACGACGCCTACGACCCCAACTCGATCGACCCGGCCGGAGTCGAGATCCTCGCCCATTCACCCGTCCACGCCCAGGTGCAAGACGCCCCCTACTCGGACATGGTTTACTACACCTGGCCCCACGGG